>CBDUSH010000001.1:0-90959 GCA_965369965.1 uncultured bacterium
TCGCTGATTCGTTATTGACAGCCTGGCAATTCAATAAGTGGCGCCGCCGGGAAAAGTCTCTATTCTTGACGGCGGCAGCCGTCCCGTTTCTGGCTTTTTCGGATTCTTTGCTTGTTCCTTACCCTGTCGAACGGAGTCTCGTATTGAAAGTTCATATTTGCCCCGGATGTTGACAGCCAGTCCGCCGGGGATTATTCTGGACACAAAGGAGATGCAGGAAACCTGTATGTTAAAAGGAGGCAAGCAGATGGCGAAAGAATATTTTTCCCCCGAGGGAGTTTATGAGCCCATTGGCTGGTCTCATGTCGTCAAGGCGGGCAATACGATTTACGTTGCCGGAATGGTCGGCTGTGATGAGAACCAGAAATTGGTCGCTTGTGGTTTTGAAGCTCAGACCGTAAAAATATTCGAAAATATCGAACGGGTGTTGGTAGCCTCCGGCGCTTCTCTCCGGGATGTGGTCAAGATAAATATCTATTTTAAGAACCTGGAAGACGTCTCTAGATTTCGGGAAATCAGGGCCCGTTATTTCAATCCCCCCATGCCCGCAGCTACCGGGGTTGAAGTCTCCCGCCTCGTTTTTGGCGCGCTGGTGGAGATAGACGTCATCGCGGTAATAGATTAGGAGAATTATACCCGTCGGCAGATTACCGGACCGGACTGACATCTGCCGCCATTCCCAACCCTGACTTTTTTAAATTGTTGAGGAGGAAATTATCTTGGACGAGATGACCCACCGGCAAAGGATTCTGGCTGCCGTAAGGAAGCAGCCGGCGGACAAGCTTCCTTTCGGCGCTCGCATTGACCTCTGGTACAACTACCATTCCGCCAGGGGCACTCTACCGGCCAAATACCGGGGATGGAACATGGTTGATATCCTGCGTGACCTCGGGGCGGGGTGTACCGTTATTCTCGGTAGCCGGGTAACCGGCGCCGGTGCGCCGGGGCGAATCTTTACTCTCTGGGAAACTGCTTACCCGGGCATAGAGGTCTCCGTCCGCAAGGAAGGCCCGATAACGACCACCGAGTACAGAACGCCGAAAGGCACCCTTCGCTCCCGGATGGAGTTCAATCATACCGAGGGCTATTTACAGGGCTATACCGCGGAGCGGCTGTTTAAAAACGAGACGGATTACCCGGCTATCGAGTTTATGATTGAGAAAGCCTCTCTTACCCCGGATTATACCGGTTATCTGGAACTCGCCGAAATAATCGGGGAAGACGGGGAAATCAGGTGCGGTTCCCGTACTTCGCCGATGCAATATATCATGCGAGACCTGATGGGTTATGAGACCTTTTTCTACGAACTGGCGGATCACCCGGCTAAAGTAGCCCGTCTTTATGAAGTAGTCAAAGAGCTGGTATGGAAACAGCTCGTCATCCTGGCCGATTCCCCGGCTGAAACAGTCTCCATCAGCGGTAACTGGAGCGACGATGTCCATACGCCGGTGTTCCGGAAATATTTCACGCCCTGGCTGCAGGAAGCCAACGAGTTCCTTCACCGTAAAGGAAAATATACCCTGGTGCACGCTGACGGTGAAATGAGAAGGCTGATACCGCTGATTCCGGAAACCGGCCTTGACGTCGCTGAAGCCTGGAGTCCCTCCCCGATGACTTCGGTGACCACGCGGGAACTACGGGAGGCCTGGGGTGACCGGGTAACCGTATGGGGTGGTTTGCCTACAGTGATATTCGAGCCCAGTTACAGTGATGAAGAGTTCAGTGCCTACGTCATTAACCTCTTCCGGGAAATCGCTCCGGGCAATAATTTCATCCTCGGCATGGGGGACAATTTCCCCGTAGACGGGGATATTGAACGCGTCCGCCGGGTGGTCGAACTGATTGACCGGTACGGGAGCCTGCCGATTTCAATCTAGACGGTCTCGAGTGGGATTCCAGCCGCCCCAGTGTCTTTCCTTTTCAGCGCCGGCAATGGTAATATCTAACCGGAAGCCCCGGACGGTACCTGATTTTTCCCGGAGCCAGTCATTTTAAACCGCGCATGATGAATTCGAAGAAGATAAACCTGTTGAAAAATTTGTTCGCCCTGCTGATTATCGGTGCGTTGTCCGCCTATTTTGTGAGCGGCTGCAGTGGTGAGCCGAAGATTGAGATCGAACCTACGGAAACGATAGAGACCCGCCTCAATCAGGAATTTACCCTTTCCAGAGGCTATGACCTCAACTCTCAATACGCCTGGCGGGAAGAATACGATGAAAACATGATTGAACTCGTCGATACGGCGATAGGCTCGATGGAAAAGGACGGTGGGGGCATTGTGCTCAGTCAGGATTTCCACTTCAAGGCGCTGAAAAAAGGTAAAACGGTGATAAACCTCAGCTATGGCCGGTACGTCGGGGGCGGGCGAAAAGTTGCCCGGCAGGACTTCATACTTGTTGACATAAAGTGATATATTTTGGCGTCAGCCGGGACACCGGCCGCCTGCCGGAAAACCGAAAAATCAATTGAAATCCTGGTTGCTGGCGGCAGGCGGAATGAGATTATGCCCGGAAGCACGCCATCGTAAATCTGCCTGGTTTTTAGGACGGGAATATCAGATCTAGAATATATTATGGTTATGTCGTCGTCGCGTCCAGCTTTGCCATCCAGTGGTTGAGCATCGGTTCCATCTTTACCTACGGCGTATTTTTCAAGTACCTGGCGGATGAATTCGGCTGGTCGAGGGCCACCATTTCCGGCGCTTCCTCACTGGCTTTTCTTACGATAGGGGTGATGGCAATATTCGCCGGACGGCTTAACGACCGGTTCGGGCCGAAGATAGTCATGTCGGTTTCGGCGATTATCCTGGGAGTAGGCTATCTGTTGATGTCCCTGCTCCAGGCCCCCTGGCATCTTTACCTTTTTTATGGGGTTATCATCGGCACGGCCATGAGCAGTCACGATGTTGTTACCCTGTCTACCATCGCCCGCTGGTTTGTCCGTAAACGGGGCATGATGACCGGTATCGTCAAGGTAGGTACCGGTGCTGGTCAGCTGGTGGTGCCACTCATTGCCAGCCTGCTTATCGCCGCCAACGGCTGGCGAATGTCGTACATCATTCTCGGCGTCGTCACCATGGTTCTTTTCCTGGCCGTTGCCCAGTTTCTGCGGCGTGACCCGCGGCAAATGGGGCTGTTACCTGACGGGGAGACTAGCGTGGTGTCGCCGGGCACGGAGTCAGCCGAGGAAGGTTTATCATTACGGGTAGCCATTCGTACCCGGCAGTTCTGGACGGTCTGCCTGGCTCAGTTCACGGTTCTCTTTTCTTTACTCACCATCGTTATTCACATCGTGCCCCACGCCACTGACCTGGGTATTTCCGGGCCTGCCGCCGCCGGTATTCTCTCTGCCATCGGCGGCGTCAGCATGGTTGGCCGGTTCACAATGGGCACCGCCAGTGACAAAATCGGCCTAAAGCGTTCCCTGATTATTTGTTTCGTCATTCTGATTGCCGGGTTGTTATGGCTGCAGGTGGCCCGTGAATTATGGATGTTCTACCTGTTTGCCCTGGTTTATGGCTTCGCTCACGGCGGTTTTTTTACCCTGGCCTCCCCGCTGATTGCCAGTCTTTTCGGCACCAAAGCTCACGGGGCTATTTTCGGCATGGTTTACTTTATGGGCAATATCGGCGGCGCTATCGGCCCGCTGCTGGCCGGCTATATTTTTGATGTAACCCTGAGCTATCAAATCACCTTCTGGATTATCGCCGGATTGAGTTCTGTCGGTCTGCTGGTTATCTCGTCCCTGAAACCGGTGTCCGCAAAATAAGCGGGACCGTTGTATAATACGGGTAACCGCACCGGGTAAAGTGACTGGTGCTGGCGCTGACGGTGAGGAGGGCTGGAACATGTTTGACCTTATTATCCGCGGGGGAGACATCATCGATGGTTCAGGTGCTTCACGCTACCGCGCCGACGTGGGAGTCCGCGACGAGCGTATTGTTGCCATCGGCAACCTCAACTCGACTCAGGCTCACCGGGTAATCGAAGCCAGCCAGCGGGTGGTCTGTCCGGGCTTTATTGACGCGCATACCCACTCGGACGTGCTCCTTCTGGCCAACCCGGAGCACCAGCCGAAAATCTTGCAGGGCGTCACCACTGACCTGCTGGGACTGGACGGGCTGTCCTATGCGCCGTTATCGGCGGCCAACCTGCAGATGATGCGGCGCTATCTATCCGGACTGAACGGTGACCCGGCCATTGATTGGGACTGGAGTTCCGTGGGCCAGTATCTCGCCCGCTTTGACCGCCGGGTGGCGATAAACGTGGCCTATCTCGTGCCGCATAACGCCCTTCGCCTGGAGACGGTCGGCTTTGTTGACCGCGCTCCCACGGACGAGGAATTGACCCGGATGCAGCAGTTGCTGGCGCAGGGAATGCGGGAAGGGGCGGTCGGCTTTTCCACCGGGCTTGACTATTATCCCTGCCGCTACTCCGGAACCGAAGAATTGACCCGGATTTGCCGGACGGTCGCCGAGTACGACGGCGTATCGGTATGGCATGTGCGGAAGACGGACCTCGGTTTGCTGGAGTCGATTCGGGAGGTCATCCGGATTGCCGAAAAGACCGGCGTGAAAATTCATTTCTCCCATTACGCGGTGCCCGATTCTTCCCAGCGTGGTAAGTCAACCGAGATGCTGGCGATGGTTGACCAGGCGCGACAGGACGGGCTTGCCGTCACTTTTGATACCTATCCCTATATTGCCCAAAGCACGACGCTGATTGTCTTCCTTCCCCGCTGGGTACATGACGGTGGTCCCGATGCCATACTGGAGAGGCTGGCGCAGCCCGCGACGAGACAAAAAATCGACGCCGATATGCGAGCCCTGGCGGTGGATTGGAGTAAACGCATCCTGACCTCGGTGCCCTCGGACAAAAATGGCGTTTATGTGGGGAAAAGCCTGCTCGAAGCATCCGTGATAGCGGGTAGGGACGTTATCGAGTTTTTCGGTGACCTGTTACTGGAAGAGCGGTTGGCGGTCGGCTTTTTGGCGCCACTGGGGGTTGAAGAAGACGTGCGCCGAATCATGCGGCACCCCGGTCACATCGCCGGCAGCGACGGTATTCTCGTCGGGGATAAACCGAACCCGCGTGCCTGGGGGACTTTCGCTCGTTACCTGGGAGTTTACGCTCGTGAGCTGGGTATATTGAACCTGGAAGAAGTCATAAATCACATGACGGCGGCTTCGGCACGGTGTTTTGGCCTGGATGACCGCGGGCTGGTAAAAGAAGGCCTGGCGGCTGATCTCGTCGTCTTTGATCCGCAGACGGTCATTGACAATGCCACCTTTGACGAACCGAAAAAATACCCCACCGGCATTGACTACGTGGTGGTTAATGGCGCCGTGGCCGTGGCGGAAGGGAAGCATACCGGCGTGCTGAACGGGCGCTCTCTTCTCAAGAAGTAATCCGGAAAGCACACATTTTTAAACAATTAAAGCGCCGCTCTCTAATCCGGCCGGGGGCTGAGTTTATCGAACTCTGTATAGCGCCGCCGTATTTCTTCGACTATTTGCGCCATTGATTTCCCCGGGC
The DNA here is from genome assembly GCA_965369965.1 of uncultured bacterium. GTDB lineage: Bacteria > Chloroflexota > Dehalococcoidia > Dehalococcoidales > RBG-16-60-22 > JACZSH01. The sequence goes on from CBDUSH010000001.1 coordinate 5,535, forward strand.
AATTTATCGTGATATCGGCACATTCGGCGTAAAGCGGGGTTCTTTCCTGGTAAATCTGCCTCAGAGATTTATCCTTCAAGCCCACGATTCCCCTCCCTGTCTCGCCGCCCAGCTTTTCTTCAATGTTTTCCAGGGAATCGTGCAGGTAGACCAGCACCGAGCTTTGTTTCAGGTGTTCCATCAGGTCGGCGTGGTAAATAATACTCCCTCCCGGCGCCACCACTTTACCGGCCAGTTCCACTTCGTACATCCGGTGCTTTTCCAGTTCCAGCAGGGCTTTATCACCCTGGTCGTCGATGATTTGTTGTAGCTTTTTGCCCTCCTTCTCCTCGATATACCGGTCCACGTCGATAAAACTGAAATCCAGCACCCGGGCCAGAGAAACGCCGATGGTCGATTTTCCAACGCCGGCCATGCCAATCAGAATAATGCCTTTTTCGGTCAAATCTTACCTCCCACCCGGTTTACCGAAATGCGTCATGGATATTTGTTGAGGATACCACCCGTTCACTGAGGCGTCAACGTACCCGGTTTTCGCGGCTTTGGTTCGATGTCGCCGGTCTTTCCCGCTTTGTGTGTGCCGGCAGGTGAGGTTGTCTTCTGGATTTACCCGGTCTGTGTTACAATTGGTGGAAACGCGGGCGGTAAGGTTTATCACCGGCCGGTTGAGGAGAAGGGCTTGGTGCTGCCATCATTCGTATCCGGTTCCCTGCTTCTGGAGATTGCCTGGGCCGGTGGTATCTTAGTTTTATCCGTCTTGATTGCCTGGCTGGTTCGCTTCGCTATGGGTTCTTTCCGGCGCCGACTGGAAAAACACCCCCGGACTGCCCGTGTCCCCCAGCTTTTACTCCGCTGTCTGTCGGGACCTGTCTTCCTGCTCATCATATCCCAGGGGATTATCCTGTCCCTGAGCTCTCTCGCCTATCTTGCGCCGTGGCGCAATTACCTGGGGCGGGTGGCGGTTACTTTAGCCATCATTTTCGTGACCTATGGCCTGGCACGGAGTTTGCAGTTGCTCCTGGACTGGTACCTGTCCCGCGTCAAGGTTCGCCAGAGTCTTTCCCGTCTCGTGCAGAGAATTACGCTGCTGCTCGTCTACCTGGCCGGTTTGCTCATCCTGCTCGACTACCTTGGGATTCCGATAAGCCCCCTCATCGCCGGCCTGGGGATTGGCGGCCTGGCGGTAGCGCTGGCGCTGCAACCCACCCTGAGTAATTTTTTTGCCGGCACCCAGATTGTATCTGACAGGTTAGTCCATGTGGGTGACTACATCGAACTGGACGGCGGCGCTTCCGGATACGTGGTCGATATCGGCTGGCGCAGCACGCGGATTCGCACTACCTTCAATAACCTGATGATAATTCCCAACTCCCGGATGGTCGATAGTATCATTACCAATTATCACGGGCCGGGCATGGAACTGGCCGTTATTGTTGAATCCGGGGTCAGTTACAGCAGCGACCTGGCGCAGGTGGAAGAGGTATCCCTGGCGGTGGCGCGTGAATTGATTACCGAGTTGCCCGAGGCGGTAAAGACGGCGGAACCGTGGTTCGCGTTTGATGAATTCGGTGATTCCAATATTAATTTCTGGATCTGGTTGTACGCCGTCGACCGGATTGGCTCATTCCGGGTGAAAAGTGAGCTTATCAAACGTCTCCACGCCCGCTTTACCCGGGAAGGAATCACCATCAACTACCCGGTGCGCCTGCTCACCTACGAGGATTCAGAGGCCAAAAAACGCCCCTTCCCTCCCGAAACACCCCCGGCGAGCTAGTACCGACCACCAAAATTTTATTTATAAATACTGGGGGAGTATAAAAAATAGGCCTCTTTTACAAGAAAAAAATACTGAGGAGGAAAATAATTATGCCGCTCGTAACCGTAAAAGCCGTCGCCGGCCGGACTGTTGAACAGAAAAGGGGACTCGTCAAAGACATCACCGAAGCCGTCGTCAAGAATTTCAACACCACTCCTGATGCCGTGATCGTTGACATCATCGAAATGGGCAAGGAAGACTTCGCCAAGGCGGGCAAGCTCCTTATCGATTCTTAGCGCGCCAGCCTGATAATAGCTGATGCCCACTCCAGGCATGTTCTGCCGCGGCGGTGGTGTCCGGGACCCTCGCTATTCGTAAGTTAAGTCGGACTCGTCCAGCGGCGTGAACTGCCAGGCCCCCATGTCAAGGTACTTATAAGGGCGTCCTTTCAGCGCCTCTTCGTTGAAGTCGACGCCGAGGCCTGGTTTGTCCGGTAATTCGAAGCAGCCGTCTTTGGGGAAGAAGAAAGGCTCTTTCAGGATTTCATCGTATAACGGCTTGTCGGCGAGCATGAATTCCTGGATTAGAAAATTCGGCGTTGACGCGTCCACGTGGATATTGGCCGCCGTCAGCGCCGGTCCGCTGGCGCAGTGAGGCGCTATCGGGATGTAGTAGGCATGGGCCATACTGGCCAGTTTCTTGGTTTCCATAATGCCCCCGATGTGGATGATGTCCGGCTGTAAAATGGCCGCGCCGCCTCTCTCCAGCAGCTGGCGGGCGCCCAGGTGGGTGCACATTCTTTCCCCGGTGGCCACCGGTATGTTGATGCTTTGCGCCACCCGGATGCAGGCTTCGATGTTGTCCGGGGGTACCGGCTCCTCGAAAAAGTACGGCTTGTATTCCTCAATTTCGCGGGCTATCTTTATCGCCCAATCGGGACTGAACCGCCCGTGACATTCGATAAGCAGTTGCACGTCCGGTCCCACCGCCTCGCGCACCGCCCCGACGCAGGCTTTGGCTTCGGCGATTTTCTCCGGCTCAATGAACAGGTCGGTCGCCCAGAACGGGTCCCATTTCAGGTATTTGAAACCGATGTCGACCACCTTGGTCGCTGCCCGGGCAAAGTCCTCCGGCGTCCGGGCGTTGAAATACCAGGCGTTGTTGTAGGCCGGTATCCGGTCCCGGAAAACCCCGCCCAGCAGCCGGTAAACGGGTACATCCAGACTTTTACCGAGGATATCCCAGAGGGCGATTTCTATCCCGCCCAGAGCGCTGCTGATAACCAGGGAAGGACGCCAGTAGCTGTTACGGTAGACCGTGTTCCAGTGAAGCTCAATGTCGCGAGGGTCTTTGCCGACGAAGTACTGCGCCATCGTTTTGACGGCGGCGTCCACGGCCGGTTCATTTCCTTCCAGTGACGCCTCCCCCCATCCGTAAAGGCCGGTGTCGGTTTCGACCTTGACGAATATCCAGTTCCTCCAGATGGCGTTGAACATAAATGTTTTAATGGCGCTGATTTTCATCTTTTATCCCCCTGCTGACTGCTTTTAATCTTCCGGCGGCAGACGCTTTTACGCCGGCGAGTTTAACCGTTTATTCGTTTACTTTTTTATCCCCCTGCTGCTGCTTTTAATCTTCCGGCGGCAGACGTTTTTACGCTGGTGAATTTAACTGCCAATACTTTAAAGTGTCCTGATTGACCCTGTCAACATCCGGGCTGGTCTGATAAGGCTATACCGGCGGCCTCCGGGGATACTCCTTCAGTCCCACCCGTTTCAGCCACCCCTCCTCCACCTTTTTCAGTTCGCTTACCAGGTCGGCGGGCAGCGGCTTCGGCTGGTGATTATCGATAATCTTGATCGTCTTTTCGTTCAGCAGTTCGGCGCAGCGCCGGGTGTTCTCGTCCTTTACCACGCTGCGGTCGAATACCGTCGGCACCCAGAACTTGCGGAAATGTTTCAGGGTATGCTTTTCGGCGATATAGCTTCCCCTAGGCCCCACCCGGTCGATGAGGTCAAGGGCCAGGGTTTCGTCGTTGATTTCGATACCTTCCATGGAGACCCTTGTCATGTCGACGATTTCACTGCCGAAAACGGCAAACTCGGGTGACGCCATTCGCCCCGCGTTCATCTCCCCCAGGCCGTGGTTCAGGTCGGCGCCCTCCAGGGCGGCGAAGAGTATCTGGTAAGTAGCTTCGGCCGAGGCCTGGGCGTCGATAACATCAGCGTCCACCGCGCCCGCCCGCCCGAATACAGGCAGCCCGAAGTTGTGTCCTATCTCGGCGATGGCTCCGGCCAGCAGCGTCGTCTCCGGGTTACCGTAGGAGCAGAGCAGGCTTTTCATGTCCATCAGGGTTGGTATGCAGCCGAAGACGACTGGTGCCCCCGGTTTTTTCAGCTGTATCGGTACCAGTTGGCTCAGAAACTCGGCAACCCCCAGGGCCAGCGCTCCGGCAAAAGTCGCCGGGGCGTTGGTGCCGGCCAGCGGCGCGCTGTAGACAAAATTCGGGATTCCCCACTCGGCGCATAACAGGCTTTTTTCAATGATATCCTTCCCCTGCATCAGCGGCGTCACCGGTTCCGCCGACCCGATAAGAAACGGCCTGGCCTTCAGCTCTTTCTCGCCACCGGCCACCAGGGCGCAGACATCGAGCACTTCCCGGAGGCTTTCCACGTCCACCAGACAATAAGCCACCGGTTTCGAAGTATTCAGAATCGAGTGTAGAATTGCCATCTTATCGGCAATACTGCCTGGCAGGGTGGAATAAGAAGCGATGATGTATGACCACTCTATATTCGGCAGGGCGTCGATTACCCGCGCCATATCGGCGATATCTTCGACATAGCATTTTCTTTTCTGTTTGGTATACGGATCCAGGTATTCCTCAAGCGCATTATGCCCGCCGAAATGCGTCGTCAGGCCGTTCAGCACCATGGCCGGTGCACCGTCCCGGCTATAGACGGTTATCGTCCGGGGGGCCGTCCGCAGCGCCTGCTCCACCAGGTGAGGCGGAATCTTCACCCGGTTGGGGTCGCTGACATCGGCGCCGGCATTCCCCAATAACTCAATCGCCTGGTCGCTTTCGAAACAGACCCCGGTTTTAGCCAGTATTTGCAGACTGGCCATCTGCAGCTCTTCTATCTGTTTATCGGACAGGAACCGGAACTGTGGCGTGTTGAACTGGACGTAATTACTACGCATGGCTGACCTCCCGTCGGGCCTGTCCGGTCTGTCTAGACCAGGCCATAAAACTCCGGCCTTGCTTTTACCTCACTGATAAAATCGGTGGCCACTTTTTCATAGTCCGTGTACCGGGGCTGCCAGCCCCATTCCTCTCTGGCCCGGCTGTCATCGAACACCTGGATACCCCGGAAGTATTCCCGGAAGTAGGCCATGTCGGCCGGGTCTGGCCGGTAGCTGACGCTGGCTCCGGGGATCAGTTTCTTAACCGCCGCCTCCAGTTCCCTGGCCGGTCCGGCCGGCGATACCCCGGCGACGTTATAGCAGACCGTCTTTATATTTTCCCGGGGCGCGTAGTAAAGCGTTTCCACCGCCCGGATAGCGTCTTTAACGTAGAGGTTAGGGGTGACCACGTCTTCGGACAAGGTGCATTCGTAAGGTCTGCCCAGGGCGGCATATTCAATCATCAGCGAACTGTAATGCAGGGAGAACCTGGTCTTGATGCCGGGCCCGATGACGATAGGGTAGCGAAGGCAGCGAAAATCGAGGCCGAATTTCCGCCCGTAGAACCGCCCCAGCAACTCGATATACAGCTTGCCGGCGCCATAGAAGGTAATCGGCCGCTGAATCGTTTCGTCGGTAACCACCTCGCCGGTATTCAGACCGAAGGTGCCGATGCTGCTCGGAAAGACGAACCGCTCTACCTCAAAAAGTCTGGCCGCCTCCAGCACGTGCATCGTCCCCGCCAGGTTGGTCTGGAAAGCCGCCCAGGGGTTGTTCTCGGACGGCCCGCTCAGCATCGAGCCGAGGTGAAAGATTCCGGTTATGCTGTTACCTTTTATCGCGTTCATTACTTCCGGCCAGACGGTGAGGTCGCCGCGTACCACTTTAACTCCGTCTCTGATATCCGCCACCCGTTCCATCCGCGGGGCGACATCAAACAAAACCACGTCTTCGCCCCGCGCCACCAGTTTGTGGGCCAGCCCCACCCCGATAAACCCGGTTCCGCCGGTGATGAGAATCGCCATGCTTTCTTTTGCCCCCTGCCGATGTCTTGATTTGCTAGTATCATAATGGAAAAGACGGCAGAAAGTAAACATCAGGCATTCGCAGAAATACCTTTATCCCGGCCAAGACGGACCGTCCGGTGTTTGAATTCTTATCGTCCGCCGTGATAAGATACCTCAGTTTGTTTCAGGAGGATGATATGAGTAAAGTTTTATTGGGACCGACCACGCTGGTTCTGCCCACCCCCGCTTTTCTGATTGGGACAAGTGTTGACGGCCAACCGAATTTTATGGCCGCCGCCTGGAGCGGCGTCGTTAACAGTGACCCGCCCATGATTTCCGTGGCCGTCCGTCCCGCCCGGCATACTCACCTGGGCATCAGCCGGAACTCGACTTTTTCGGTCAATGTGCCCTCTGTCGATCTGATCAGGGAGACCGATTACTGCGGAATCAGATCCGGCTCTAAAGTTGATAAAGTGGCCGTCTGTCAGTTCAAAATATTCTACGGTAAGCTGGATACGGCGCCGCTTATCGAGCAATGCCCGATCAACCTGGAATGCCGGGTGGTGCAAACCCTGGAACTGGGCAGCCACACCCTGTTCATCGGCCAGGTGGAGGAAACTCATATATCGGATGATTGTATGATGGACGGTAAACCGGATATCGGTAAAATCCAGCCGCTTATTTATGCGCCGGAACCGGCTCGCCAGTATTTTGCCTTCGGAGAGGTCGCCGGCCAGGGGTTCCGTATCGGCCTGGAGCTTGAAAAGAAGACGTAGAAGACACCCTTATTGGCGGTTGATTCCAGGGCTGTTACGGTGTTATGCTTAGGCGATGATATCTGTGGTTGAAACTGTTTCCCGGGTCCTGTTTTTCGGAATAATATAGCTGGTTTGGGGGGTTTTATGCTGCCGGCAAGAACATTCCGTGTTCCTGGCGTGCTGGTCACCGGTTCCGGGTCATCGGAACAGGTCGGTGCCGAAATCAGGAAGCTTAACGTCGCCCGGGGACTTATTGTCACCGATCACGTGCTGGTCAAACTGGGGGCGCTGGAAGGTATCCACCGGTCACTTGAGCAGAGTAATATTTCCGGCATCACCTTTGAGGGTGTTTTTACCGAGCCGACACTGGATTTTGTCAGCCAGGGCCTGGCCGCTTACCGGGCTAATGATTGTGATTTTCTGCTTGCCTTCGGCGGCGGCAGCGCCATTGATACCGCCAAGGCGATTTCGGTGCTGACGGCCAATCCGGGCACCATTGCCGATTACAAAGGAATCGGTAAGATTCCGGAAAAGGGCGCCCCTCTCGTCGCCATCCCCACCACCGCCGGCACCGGCAGCGAGGTTACTCCGTTCACCATCATTACCGATACGGCGACCGATGTAAAAATGCTCATCGGCAGCCCGCTCCTGATGCCCGATGTGGCTATCGTCGATCCGTCACTGACACTGTCCATGCCGCCCGGGCTGACCGCGGCAACGGGTATCGACGCTCTGACCCATGCTATTGAAGCCTACGTTTCGATTAAATCCCAGCCGATGACCGATATTTTTTGCCTCTCGGCTATTAAGCTTATCGCCGGCAACCTGAAACAGGCCTGGACCGACGGCAGTAACCCCCCCGCCCGGGAAAAAACCATGCTGGGAGCGCTCCAGGCGGGTATCGCCTTCGGTAACTCCTCGGTCGCCCTGGTTCACGGCATGGCTCGCCCCATCGGGGCTTACTTCCACGTGCCTCACGGGGCGTCCAACGCCGCCATCCTGGCTGAGGTTATGGCCTTCAGCCTTTCGGGTAACCCGGCCCGTTACGCTGGTGTCGCCGCTGCCATGGGTGAGGCTACCGGTGGCTTGTCTGATATAGAAGCCGCCGAACTCAGCGTTGTCGCCGTCAGGCGCTTGATTGAAGAAATAGAAGTGCCTTCACTGCGTCAACTGGGCGTCGATAAAGCCCGGCTCGAAGAACTGGCGCCTCGCATGGCAGATGACGCTCTGGCCAGCGGCAGTCCGGGGAATAATCCCCGCCCGGCCACCCGGGATGAAATTGTGACCCTTTACCTGTCCGCTTACGGCCGGTAACCTGGTAAACGCCGGCGGCGTCAATAAAGATAGGGGCTCCCGTGAAACGGGCAGCTTAACATGATAGAAGACCAATAGTAACTAAAGAAGGAGGGAAACATGTCTTTTGGGTCTGGTGAATACACTTATGAACTGGTGGATGGTTGGGCAAAATATCCGGCGGACTGGTCGCTTTGGGATGTCGCCGGTCTGGCCATTGACGCCCAGGACAGGGTATACGTTCTGAACCGGGGCACTCATCCCGTCCTCGTCTTTGACCGTGAAGGTAATTTCCTGACCTCGTGGGGGGATGGGCTTTTCCAGCGTGCCCATGGCGCCGGGGTTGGGCCTGACGGCACCATTTACTGCACCGACGATGAACTCCACGTCGTTTACCGGTTTACCCCGGAAGGCGAACTGTTGCAGACTATTGGTAATAAAGGACAGGCCTCGGATACCGGTTACGTTCCGGATTGGCACGACTTTTTTTGGAGTTTGACCACTATTACCCACGGCGGCCCGCCCTTTAACCGCCCAACCGGCGTGGCGGTAACTCCGGAGGGAACCATCTACGTGGTTGACGGCTATGGTAATACCCGCGTCCACAAATTTACCCCGGAAGGTAAGCTGCTGCTCTCCTGGGGAGAGCCGGGGTATCTGCCGGGACAGTTCCGCCTGCCCCACTTCATCCATGTGGACAAACAGGAACGGATATGGATTGCCGACCGCGAAAACAGCCGTATCCAGATTTTCGATTCAGAGGGTAAATTCCTTGACCAGTGGGAAGACTTCATCCGCCCCACCGATATCCAGATAGATAAAAACGATATCGTCTATGTCACCGAGCTTTGCGATAGAGTAACCATTCTTACCATTGATGGAAAGGTGCTGACCCGTTTTGGCAATCAGGGCGGTAAGGACTTGGACAAGGCTCTCTTCCTCGCCCCGCATACGGTGGCCATCGATTCGCATGGTGATATCTACGTCGGTGAAGTCTCCGGCACCGGAAAGAACGTGGACCGCGGCCCACGGGTCGTGCAGAAATTTGCCCGCAAATAAATAGAGCTATCCTTGACCACCGCACAAGGCGAAGTGGTAAAAAATAAATAACGGGGAGACCAGTATGGGATTGAATGCAACCTGTAACCTGAAAAAAAGGCTGGCCGCCGGAGAGAAAGTCTTCGGGCAGCTCATCGGGCCCGGTAATGACCCGGTGAAAACGGTCAAAACCCTGAAAGAGATGGGTGATGACTATCTCATGATGGAAACCGAGCACAGCCTGATGCACAAAGAGACCGTAGCCGCCTTTATTCGCGCCGCCCGGGATATGGACATGCCCATCATGATGCGGACTGAAGATAAGGATTCCTTTTTCCGGTGTTATCTTGACGTCGGTATGAACGGGCTGATGCTGCCCCTGGTCAATACCGTTGAAGAGGCGGTGCGCGCCGTGAACAAGGCTTATTTCCCGCCCATCGGACACCGCGGTTGCGCCATCAGTATGAACCCTATGCTGATTGACTCTCAGGACCTGTCTAAAATACCTTACCTGTCGTTGACGAAATATATTAATGACAACATGGCTGTTTTTCCACAGACGGAGAGCCTGGAGAATATCAGTAACCTGTCCCGCATCCTGAAAATAGAGGGCGTTACCGGCACTATTGTCGGCCCCTATGACCTGGCGCTGGATATCGGCGATATTGACCCCAAAGCGCTGTTGTCGGAAGTAGTGGATACTCCGGCGGTGAACGCGCGGTTGCAGCAGATTGTTGATATCTGCCGGGAAGAGGGCAAGATAGCCGGTATCGGCGGCTGTACCCCCAAACGCCTGGCTTACTGGGCAAAACAGGGCTACCAGCTGCTCCTGGTCGGTTACGTCCTGGATGGCAACGTGGAAAAACTGCGCCCCGCCATTGAAGAGGCCAGGGCCTTGATAAGTTAAAGACCACTCTCTCCGGGGAGGGTTACCTCCCCGGCTCCGCATTGAGAAGGAGGTAGTTTATGGCCGATACCGGGCATAGCTGCGATGAGTACTGCGTGGAACACCATGAAAAAGTCGATGACTCGCCGGTCGGTAAGCTGCTGAGAGGCGCTATCGATTCACATCTCCATTTCTCTCCGGATTCCATGCCCCGGCGTTATAACGCGCTTGAGTCCGCCCTCAAGGCGCAGGAAGCCGGACTTCGCGGAATCGTCATCAAGAACCATACTTACCCCACCGCCCCCCTCGCCCGTCTGGTCGGTGAACTGGTGCCTGACGTGGCCGTGGTCGGTGGCGTCTGCCTCGAATACGAGGCGGGCGGCGTCAATCCCCACGCCGTGGAAATGTCGGCAAAACTCGGCGGCAAGATTGTCTGGATGCCCGTCTTCTGTTCGGCAAATTCCAGGGCGCTGGTCGGCCGCCGGCTCGGCCTTGATATTCCGGGCGAAGGCCTGTCGATTCTGGACGCCGACGGCAAGCTCGTCCCCGAAATCGACCCGATATTGAAGATTGTTAAAGAATACGACCTTACCCTGGCCACAGGCCACATCTCGGCCCCGGAAATACTGGCGCTGGTAGACCGCGCCAAACTGGCCGGGGTGACTCGAATCGTGGTCACCCACGCGATGTCTGACTTTCTCTCCGAATCGATTCTTACCCCGGCGGAAAGACAGTCACTGGCCGGAGAAGGCGTCCTCATTGAGCACTGCGCCTGGCAGATATTACCCACCGGAGGGTGTACCGACCCGGCGGTAGTCGCCGAGTCTATCCGGCGGGAGGGAGCGCGTAATTGCGTCATGAGCACCGATTCCGGTGGTGTCCCCCATCCGGTAATGAGCGAAGGGTTGCGGATGTTCATCGCCGCCATGCTCAAGTGCGGCCTCAGTGAGGAAGATATCAACTACATGGTGAAGATTAACCCGGCCCGGATAGTCGGCTTGCCCCCCGAAGAATGAGAGTGACTGGCTGTGTTTTACAGGGGGTATTGGTTGATATAATGGAAAATTCTCCTGGCTTCGTTCAAGGAGGTAAAAATGAAACTTTTTGACCTTTCGGGAAGGACCGCCATTGTTACCGGTGGCAGCCTGGGAATCGGCTTTGGTATCGCCCGCGGACTCGCCTCCGCCGGCGCCAGCGTCGTTATCGCCAGTCGGCGGGAAACCCTCGCCCGGAGCGCCGCCGAATCTTTGCAGAAAGAAGGACTCAGCGCCGTGGCCGTCCCCACTGACGTGAGTCAGACTTCTTCTATCGACGCTATGGTAACACAGGTCATCAAAGATTTCGGGAAAATCGATATCCTGGTCAATAACGCCGGTTTTGTCATCCGGAAACCGGCCGAAGATTTTACCGAAGAGGAATGGGACCGCTTGATGGCCACAAACCTCCGGGGACTTTTCTTCTGTGCCCAGCGGGTAGGGCGTGAGATGATTCGGAGCCGGAAAGGGAAAATAATCAATATTTCCTCTGTCGTCTCCCAGATAGCCCAGTCCGGACGGGCGGTCTACGCCGTTTCCAAAGCGGGGATTTCCCACGTGACGCGCACGCTGGCACTGGAATGGGCGACCTATAACATTAACGTTAACGCCATCGGTCCCGGCGTGACCATCACTGATATCAATAAAGAGCATTTTGCCGAGCACCCGGAAGAATTGCGGAAATTCGTCGATGCCATTCCTCTGGGACGTGAGGCTTATCCTGATGATTATGCCGGCGCGGCGGTATTCCTGGCATCGGACGCATCGGATTACGTCACCGGGCAGATTTTACTCGTGGATGGCGGTATGGTTCTTCCCTGATACCTGCGCCTGTTATCAAAAGGAGGTAATATGTCAGAAGTAAAATTATGTCTCTTCGCCTCGACACCGGATATGCTCAATCACGACTTTGTCGTTAAAGTACTCACCGGTACGCCTGAGGAATTGGGCCGTACCGCTATCGATTGGGGATACGACGGCATCGAATTTATGCCTGACCCGGACCATACCCCCGACCCCGAGCTGTTCGCGGCGGCTCTCGGGCGCACCGGCGCGGTCATGCCCGTGGTCAACAGCGGCCGTATCGCCGCCCAGGGTCTGGGTCTGCTCAATGAGAGTATCAGCATCCGGAAAAAGTCCATCCAGGGTTTTAAGAACATACTGGACTTTGCCGGTCATTTCAAGGCCTTCGTCGGCCTGGGCGCGGCGCGGGGAAAAGGAATCCCCGGAATGAGCAAGACGGATATGGAGCAGATGGCCGAAGAAATCTTTCGCGAGCTCACCGCGCATGCGGAAAAGGCTGGTGCCGTCATCATTCTGGAGTCATCGGAAACCGAGTTCACCAATTTGTTCAACACCAATGCCGAGACTATGGCCATGGTGGAGCGAATCGGCAGTCCTCACTTCAGTATCATGCTGGACACGCACCAGCTATGGGCGGCCGAGTCCTCCATTGAGGAAGGTATCCGGGCAGCCCGGGGACAGGCCCAACATATCCACCTTTATGACCCCAGCCGCCTGCCCCCCGGCGTCAGTCCGGGAAAAGAGACCCTCGACTGGCCAAATATCGTCCGGCTGCTGTGGGCAGAAGGCTTTCACGGCTCGGCCTCGGTGGTCATCGCCCCGGAAGGTGACCCGGAGCCGGTAGCCCGTCAGTCGGCGGTTTATTTGCGGCGTATTTTTAACGGATAAAAATAAGATAACAATGACTGTATCCATATAAAGGAACTTGGCCTGGCTCGCGTGGTTCAGGCTGCATCCGGCAGGAAGAAAAATTTGAGCGCATTTGGAGGTGTGCCACGGTGAATGTATTTGATGCCATGATTGAGATACTGAAACAGGAAGGTGTCGAGTTCCTGAGTTGCTACCCAACCACCAACATTATCGAGTCGGCGGCGGCGGCCTCCCTGCGTCCCATCGTCTGCCGCCAGGAGAGAGTGGGGGTGGGTATTGCCGATGGTTTCAGCCGCGTAAGCAACGGTCGGCGTCTCGGCGTTTTCGCCATGCAGTTCGGTCCCGGTGCGGAAAATGCCTTTGCCGGGGTCGCCACCGCTTACTCCGATTGCGTTCCTATCCTGTTATTACCCTGGGGACACGATAATTACCGTGCCGGGCTACCGCCTTACTTCAGTTCGGTAACCGGCTATGCGCCGGTGACCAAGCACGTGGAACAGATTAATATGCCGGGACGTGTCGCCGATATTATGCGGCGCGCTTTTTCGCTCCTGCGCATGGGCCGGCTTGGTCCGGTAATGCTGGAGACGCCGAAGGATGTTTCCGGGCAGACCGTTGAACAACTGGACTATAAACCGGTAAAAACCACCCGCACCGCGGCTGACCCCCGTGACGTAGACGAGGCTGTCCGGGTGCTCCTGGCAGCCCGCCATCCGGTTATCCACGCCGGGCAGGGCGTTCTCTACGCGGAAGCGTGGTCGGAGCTCTTGGAGTTCGCCGAACTTGTCCAGGTGCCGGTGGTTACCACCCTGCTGGCGAAAAGCGTTTTTCCGGAAGACCACCCGCTATCGCTCGGTGTCGGTTACCGGGCAATGACCGGGACCTCTTTTCACTATCTGAAACAGGCTGACGTGCTCTTTGGTATCGGCTGCAGTCTTTCTCGCCATAGCATGTCGGCCGTAATACCGGCCGGCAAGACTATTATCCATGCTACCAACTGTGAAGCTGATATTAACCGGGAGTACTATGCGGACCATCCCGTCATCGGTGACGCCAAGCCGGTGCTCCGCCAGTTCATCGAGGCGGCCAGGGAGCGCCTCGGCAAGGAGGGTCGACCCGGAAACAATGAAGTAACCGCCGAAATCAGGCGGATTAAGGAGAAATGGTTGGCCGAATGGATGCCCAAACTTACCTCGGATGAAACGCCCCTCAATCCGTACCGTATCATCTGGGAATTGATGCATACCATTGACCCGGCGCAGGCCATCATTACTCACGATTCGGGCAGCCCGCGCGACCAGTTGGCGCCGTTCTATCAGTCGACGGTGCCGCGCGGCTATATCGGCTGGGGCAAATCACACGGCCTGGGCACCGGCCTGGGTCTGATTATGGGCGCCAAACTGGCCAGTCCGGAAAAGATAGCCATCAATATCATGGGTGACGCCGCTTTCGGTATGGTGGGGCTGGACTTCGAGACGGCGGTGCGCAACAAGATTCCCATCATCACCATGGTATTCAATAATTTCGGCCTGGCGGTAAATACCGAGGGTATGCCCATTTCTCATGAACGTTACCGGTCACGTGACACTATCGGCAACTACGCGGAGATGGGGCGTGCCATGGGCGGTTATGCCGAGCGCGTGGAAAGCCCTGCCGAAATTGTCCCTGCCGTCCGGCGCGCGGTTAAGGTGACCCGGGAAGAAGAGCGCCCGGTCTTGCTGGAGTTCATCACCAGGCAGGAGATATCCTATTCATTGGTACAGGCTCTCTAGTGTCTGGTGGCCGAAGTTTTCTTAGAACGGGCAAAACCAATCGATGTGCTTCGGAACGCGGGCGATAATTACTTGGTTCCCTCAATTGTGCCATCAGGGGTCGGTTACCCGACCGCTTGCCCTCTACGGGCCGGCCAGCGTAAAATGATGTAGAAATCCAGACTATCGTTGAGGAGCAGTTTAAAGACTATGAAAAAACGGGTATTTTCCGGCATCCAACCCACCGGTGACCTTCATATTGGAAATTACCTGGGGGCTATCCGGAACTGGGTGCTTTCCCAGGCGGAGTACGACAATATATTCTGCATCGTTGACCTCCATGCCATCACCGTCTCCCAGGACCCTGAGGTATTGAAGGCTAAGGTACGTGAGGTAGCCGGCCTGCTTTTTGCCGCCGGTATCGACCCCGAGGAATCGGCGGTCTTTATCCAGTCCCATATCCCCGCTCACTCCGAATTGGCCTGGATCCTGAATTGTTTTACCCCTATGGGCTGGATGCGGCGCATGACTCAGTTCAAGGAGAAATCTGAGCGGCACAAGGAAGAGGTCAGCGTCGGCCTTTTTGACTACCCGGTGCTGATGGCGGCGGATATTCTGCTCTATGCTACCGACGTTGTTCCCGTCGGGGAAGACCAGAAACAGCACGTCGAGCTGGCGAGAGATATTGCCCAGCGCTTTAACTCCATCTTTGGAGAAACTCTTAAAGTGCCGGCGGTGACCATACCGAAGGTAGGCGCCCGCATTATGGGGCTGGACGACCCGATGCAGAAGATGAGCAAAAGCGAGGCCGGGCCGGGCCGTATCATTTATTTACTGGATTCGCCGGACGATATCCGTAACAAGATAAAAAGAGCCACTACAGACTCCCTCAAGGAAATCCGCTTTGATGAAAGCCGCCCCGGCATCTACAACCTGCTGGTTATTTATGAACTTTTCACCGGACTTGACCGCGCTGAGATTGAAGCGCGCTGGGAAGGTAAAGGCTACGGCGACTTTAAGCGTGAGCTGGCTGAGGTGGTTGTCGAAGGACTGAACCCCATACAGTCCCGTTACCGGGAACTGACCGCTGATTTATCCCACATTGATTCGTTACTGGCCGTGGGGACGCGCAGAATCCTGCCCGTTGCCGAAAAAACCCTGGCCGCGGTCAAAGCTAAAATCGGTCTCGGGTAGACTTAAAATTCACCGGGCAGAGGCTGGAACCAGCTGATCCGGCATTTCTTTACTGAAGAAGACGTTTAAGAGGGCGTCAGCCTCTCTAATCAAATAACCCCCTGATTACCCCTGTCAGCAACCCTGTGAAGCTAACTTTACAGTTCATACTAGATGACGTTAATGAAGGTTGTCGCCACAAACAGTTCTCTCAGGGTTATCCAGTCCATTATGCGGCACTCCACCGGGAACTGACCGCGCCGGGTCGGCGTCAACAGTATTTCCCAGCGCATGGCTGATGTCAGCCGGAAGGGCTGGCCCGCTTCCAGGCTGAAAGGCCTTGAATACGCGGATGGCGGCACTCCCAGGGCGTAGCCATCCATGGAAGTCACTTCAACCGGCAGCCCGATACGGTAATCCTGCACCGTATAGCCGGCGTTGAGTATGCGCAGGAGCAAAGTTTGGCCTGCTTTAACGTTGGCGGCCACCTCGTTGAATGGAGTGGCGTCAGTCTTTTTCCTTAAAAAACCACTGATGGTGAAGACGTCCGGCTGGAAGTCGTGCAGGCTACCATCATCGGTAAAGTTATCTGGATTTTCCCGGCCGGTGGGGTCATCCGGGTCACACTTTTGCATGAAGGCGTTGTGCGGCAGGTCAATCCAGTTGCTCTGGATTTCGTCCACCACCCACAGCGCTTCCACATCATACTTTCTGACATAAGTCGGCGGGTTAAACGCCGAACAGAAGCCTGGCCCGCCGGTGGGGTAGGGCGGGTCGGGGATACCGGCCGCCTCCGCCGTGTTCGGTTTCCTGGGGTCAACGATGAACAAGCCGTAGAGGCCGAGTTCAAAATGAAGCGTCGTATTCTTGTGGCAGTGGAAGAAATAGGTGCCCGGATGATTAGTGGCGAACTGGTAGACGAAGTTTCCGGAAACTTCGAAGGAGTGCTTACCCACCCCGTCATTCACTGGTGACGGCTCAATGCCGTGCCAGTGGATGGTGTGGGTATTGGTGCTGTTATGCACTTTCGCGTGAACTATGTCCCCCTCCACCGTCCGGATAAGCCTGGAAGGGAAGGAATCTCCCCCGTCCTCGGCCTCTCTGTCCCTGATAGTCCACCGGCGCAGTGTCTGCCCGTCCGGGAATTCTATGTCTACTGTTTCCTTAAGCTGGCGCTCGATTCGGCGGGTAGGCTCCACACGGTCTACCGGCCCCCCGTTGAAAGTCGGCGGACAAACATGCTTATGAAACACCGGGAACTGCTCTTCCGGTACGTACGGTAACTGAATTTTATCTTTAACCACTACTTGGCTCCCTGCTGTGCTTCCGGCGGGCCACCAGCCTCCGCCGGATCAGAATTCGGGAAATCTATACCGTCCACATCTCCGGTGCACTCCCAGATAGATACCAAGCCCTGCGGATAGTTCCCGCCGGCGGCTGTCTGAGACATCTCCATGTGGCAGTGCATCGGCCAGGACAGGGGTGACTGCGGTACTCCGCCCATTGTGATCTGTAATTCGTCCTTAAGCAGTTCCCGCAGTGGTTTTTCAGGGTCGCCGGGGATATCCGGCGGTCTGATGAAGGGATGCAGCCAGTCCATGCGCTCCAGCGGCTTGACCGTTACGCTGTCAATGAGAACTACATTCTCCTGGACCATCTGGTATTCGTCCCGGTTATCGACTCTGGCAAGTACGTAGAAGTGGTTGGCATGAAGGTGAGGCGAATGATGTGCCAGCCCGGCGTTCATGATACGTATGATGTGCGGCTCCCCTATCCTGCCGCGGGGGACGATGCTGGGGTCGTGGGAGGAATAAGCTCCGGAAAGCCCGTTAATGGTAAAATATTGCGGCAGGAACCTGTTGAAGAACTCCGCAGGGTCCAGCTTTTCACCGTTCTCAGCTCGTTCATTCATCTTCGGGTCGATCGAGTTGAAAAGCCATATGCGACTGAGCTCTTTACTCCAGGGATGACCGGGAAAACGTTCGTGGGTGCCCAGGTCATCGAAAAGCTGCCGGACGGCGGGCGTGGGGCGGCTGTAGGGAGTATTCCCCTTCCCGGGAAGAATTATCATCGGACCGTGAAGTCCCAAAACGCGGTTGACCGGTGCATTCAGGTGGTCGAAATACAGATAGCTGCCGCCTTTCGGCGCCGGAAAGCTAAACTCCCTGGTGTCTCCCGGTGCTATTTCAATGCCTCTGCCTGCCTCACCCGACACGCCGGGAATACGGAAACCATGCACCTCCGGCAGACTATTTGTTATTGAAAATTCAAGCTCTTCACCCTCAATGGCGTCAATGAGCGGCCCTGGCATTTGCGGCGTCGGTCTCAGCCGTTCGAGGTCCTCAAACGCCCAGTGATAAACCGGCTTCCGGTCAACCATCTCCACCAGGGTTTCCGTGATGCCCAGCCGGTACTTCCCTGCCAGTCCAGGCGCCCTTAAGAATGGACCGTAACGGTTTGCCGCCGTCCCGCCGGCAAATGCCGCCATTCCTACCAGGGCATACCTGATGAATTCGCGGCGGCTTATTTCAGGCATACAGACACCCCCCCCCCATTATCAGGGGACTCTTAACAGAGCCTCAATCAGCACAAACGCCTGCTGTAATTATGTGTTTTGTACGCCGGATGAACAATACGTGTCCTTACTTAATTCTCTTGTTTTTAAGGGTGCTAATTTCACGAACAGGTTTCCCGGGGTACCTGCTGCCTGACAGTTTATCTGGGGTCACAAAAGATTGTTTTATCAGCCATGGAAAAACAGTTCCTTGTTAGTAGCGCCAACCGGAGACCATCCCGGAATGCGTCATTCCATTCATATATGTTCCAACGCAGAAAGACTTGCCGGTTTAATGAGTAACAGTTATGGTACTGATCTCTCGTAACCCAGCATCATTTGTGCCTTAATCGCTGACGACGCACACTACTGGGTGCTTATTCGGTGAATCTTTCACCGCCAACGCAATTGTCGATGCCGTAATCTCTTTTCACCTGGCGGTAAATAGCGATATCGTACTCTGCCGGGTAGCGGAATTTCCGCTCCGCAATCAACACTATTTGCTTGCCCATCTCTCTTGACGCTTGCACGGCGTGCTTATCTTTACGGACGTCGCCTTTATTACGGGCATAACCGTAGACGAAATCGGTGGAAAGCATGTGGTGTACCGAGAAAAAAGAGCTGAATAGTTGCCAGACGGCCAAATGCCCCAAACTGGCGGCGACCGATATTACGCCGCTGACCTTATTCGTCAACCGGTTGCTGTTGGTATAAATGGAATAAGAACGGTCGATAAGAATCTTTGCCTGAGCGGTGACGCTCCAGAAATAAACCGGCGTCCCCCAGACGATGCCATCGGCCTCTTCTATTTTGGCGTAGATTTCCGGGATGTCGTCCTGAAGGTGGCATTTACCGGTCTGCTGGCATGACAGGCACCCGTCGCAGGGTCTGATATCTTTATCCCAGACCGTTACCAGTTCGGTTTCTGCCCCGCGGTCCCTGGCTCCGGCGAGAGCCTCCTGCACCAGAAATTCGGTGTTCCCTCCTTTTCGAGGGCTGCAGACAATACCTAAAACTTTCATCTCAAGGACTCCTTATATATTTTGCAGTTATATTCTTCCTGAGTAGCGTAAGGCTCTTTCTTTTCCATTTTACAGGCTCTTCCTTTCCTCACCGGCGACGATTTTGTTTGATGACTGTCCCCGCTATACACACGTCCGGCCTCACTATATCTTCTACCCCTGCTCCTCAACCCTGAGTGACATGTGTTTCTCTTTGGCCCAGCCTCCTTCATAAGGCGACTGATAAAAATGCTCTAATACTACGCTGCTCATCAGCCATTGACCATTTACTTTTTCATACTCATCAATATAGAGACAACTTGACCAGAATCCCTGGCCGTCACGCCGGATTCCGGTGTTCATTCCGTACCATGTCCCGTGGGCCCGGTTACCTTCTACCGTGATATCAGGTGCCACGATACGGTGGCAGGAGAATATCATGTGTTTTGATATGTCTGTGAAATACTCTTTAATGGCCGCCTTCCCCCGCATCATCCCCCACACTGCCCCGCCCCATACGGCGTCCTCGGTAAACAGCTCGCCCAGCTTCTCAATCTGGAAGTTATCGTCCATGTATCGGGCATAGCGCACCTTGAGTTTCTTGATTTCCTCCAGGTCTTCTAAAGCTTGAATCCTCTTTTCCAAATCTTCTAACGTCATTATTTCTCCTTTCCATCCCGGTTGTTAACTTCGGGGTGCTGCCCCGGAATATGAATAATCAGTATTTTACTCTTCACTCAGAACGCCGTGGCACCCAGAGCACCATCCTCGGCTTTTTGGCCATTTCCAGTGAAAGCTCCTCGATTCGCCCATATTTCATACAGGCAGCCATACAGTGCATGACACAGGCAGGCTTAAGGCCTTTTTTAGTACGGGGGGCGCACAGGATACACAGTTCCGTGGGAAACGGCAGGTAAGTGAGATACGCTTTATCCTTCGGCAGCTTCTGGACAACTTCAATTACCTGTATTCCACCCATACCTGCCGGCCATCGGTATTCCTGGGCGCAGGCAACCTGACAGGCATAGCAGCCGGTGCAGTATTCATAATCGATCAATAGACCGTATTCACATTTTTCAGGCACTTTCGGTCTCCTCTCTCCCGTTAATTTTGCGGACGCGGCAAAGCAAATGCTTTATCGGGGCGCCCAGTCCGTCCTTACCCTGGTAACCCATCGGAATAAGTTGATTGATATTCGATTCCCACACTCCGAACAGGGAAGGTTCCGGTCCCGGTTTTTCCGGAAACCACCAGCCGTGAGGGGCCATCACCATCCAGGTCGGTACCACCAGAGTAACTTTAGCCTTGAGTTTGCACCTGCCGAGCCAGTTTTCCACCCAGACCCACTCCCCCTCGCCGATACCCAGTGACCGGGCAGTGTCGGGGTGGATTTCAAGTACCGGGTCGGGGTCGATTTCCCGGAGCCACGGGATATTCCTGTGCTCGGCATGGAAAAACACCGGGGACCTTCTCCCTGTCGATAGTATCAGAGGGTACTTTTCGTATAGATCCGGCCGGCTGATGGGAGTAAAGGGCGGCTCTTCATAGTGGGCGATGGGTTCTAAGCCCCACTCTTCGCGCAGGGTTGAATACAACTCAATTTTCCCGGAAGGAGTTTGAAAACCGGGTTTCCGGTCCGACCGCAACAATCCTTTCTCGAACCGGTGGTACGGGGTGCTGGGGTGACCCTCCGGAGGAAAAGCCCAGCCCTGCTTCTGCAGCTCTTTAAAAGTCAGTCCGGAAGGCTTGAGGATTTCATCAAAAAGTTCATGAATGTCGTTCCAGTTAAAATCCGGGTCAAACCTCCGGGCAAGCTCGAAGTTGATTTCCACGTCAGGCTTGCAGTCACCGACCGACATGACCTTGTTGATGGTCTGAAGAGGAACCCACCAGCTCTTGATGCTGTCTTTTTCCAGGAAACTGGCCGTGGGCAAGACCACATCCGCCAGTTGGGTGGTGGGATTCATGAAAAGGTCAACGGCAACCACAAAGTCAAGCTTCTTAAGGGCTTCAACCCACTTCTTCGGGTCAAGCCCCAGGCCAACCACCGGGCTAGCCGCTTGTATCCACATACCTTTGATAGGATAAGGCTCTTCGCTGAATATCTGCTCCAGCACCATGTCCGGCTGAGCGCGCCAGACAAACTTCTTCAAAGGTCCGTACCGGTCGATGCCAATCCGCTTCTGGTCGGCTTCCTTGGAGGCTAACTTGATAACCCCCTTATTTCCGGGCAAAGCGTAGGCAACCACGTCGAAGGCAAAACGGGAGATTACGTTCCCGCCAGGCACATCCAGGTTGCCGGTTAAACACCACAGATTGGCAATTGCCTGGGCGGTGGGCGTGATGGCCGGTGTCATGTCAATAGGCACGCCCCAGTGAATTGCCGCCGGCTTGCTTTCCGCGTAAAAACGGGCCGCTTCCACAATATCTTTCTCAGGTACCCAGGTGATTTCGGACACCTTTTCCACCGGATACTCGTCCACCTGTCGGCAGAAGACAGACCAGACCGTCCAGGCGGATATTTCAGCTCCACCGGTAAGACGAAGCTTAAATTCTCCTTCTAAAGCCGGTTTAACATTTGGCAACCGGTGGGCCGCCTCTTTGGAATCCCAGACCACCGGCGACTCGGCCGCCGTGTCCCAGACGACGTAATTATCATTAGCGCCGCCATCAACTAAATCGTCCTCCCGGAGAAGCTTTCCGGTGTCGCTGCGGACCAGGTGAGTCGCATTTGTCCACTTCTCCACAAATTCTTTATCGTAAAGCCGTTCCCTGATAATCACGTTCAGAAACCCCATCGCCAGCGCCCCATCCGTGCCTGGTCTGAGTTTGAGCCATTTCTTAGCCCTTGAGGCAAACCACGATAACCGGGGGTCAATAGCGATAATCTCGGTGCCCTTCTTCATAAGGTCGATGAACCAGTGCCCGAAGATGTTATCCGGGCATGAGGCCGGAATATTGTAGCCCCAGATAATCAGACATTTGGGAACTTTATACCTCGGGTCTTCGTAGCGTTTCGGGAACCATTGAGCGGCGTCAGGGACACAGTAATTACCCTGGACGGTATGCAGGGCGGCCATTCGCGGGGTGTAACAGGAAAGCCCGCTCAGGCCGAACATGACATTAGGGCTGCCGTAGGCATAAGCCAGCATGCATATCCAGGGCCCGATATCCCGTCCGGTACCCATGGTGAAGACGAAGCTCTCCGCCCCGAATTCCTGCCGGATATTTTTCATTTTTCTTTCTATCAGGTCGAAGGCGTCGTCCCAGGAAATTTCCTGCCACTTACCCTCCCCGCGCTCACCGACCCTTTTTAGGGGACGGGTCAGCCGGTCGGGATGGTTCACATATTGGGTCATTGCCAGGCAGCGGGAACAGAGGCGTCCCTGGTTCCAGGGATGTTCCGGGTCGCCCTCAATCTTGACCAGTTTGCCGTCTTCGATATGTGCCAGCACCCCGCAACCACCGTGGCAACCTGGCCCCGCCGACCAGGTGGTGGTACGTAAAATTTCACGTTTCCCCTGTTTCACCGTTTATTCTCCTTTATCCAGTTGTTACCGATATGTTATTTCTCTGTTCGATGGATGTCAATAATCGGGGTGAAAAAGGCAACTTTGTATTTGTAGGATGAAACTATTATCAAGCGGAAATGGCTTATCAGACGATAAATATTAATCCTCAGGTAAGTAAGGCTTTTGAGAAATAAGTGAATTGCCAAACTTGTCCATACCATTCATGGGGGCTTGTGCGTCGTCGGTGATTAAGGCGCCCTTGAGTCGCCGCCGCTTTATTCCGCGTCCCTTCCCTTCCTGATTTAAGAAGAGAGAAGAGTAAAGGAAGTAAGGTCACCAATTACCCCTTGATTACCCCTATCGGCTTTGTCCGGGCGACAATTCTGGAAATACCGGCTCCCTGTGTCACTCCAACTACCGCCGAGACGTCCTTATAGGCCTCAGACGCTTCTTCAGCCAGTCCGGCAAGGCTTCCGGCTCGGACGGTTATCCCCCTGGCCTGTAACGATTCTAGGACGTCTCGCCCACGGAGAAGCCGTTTGGCGGCTGTCCGGCTCATCACCCGTCCGGCGCCGTGGCAGGTAGACCCGAAAGTTTCCTTCATCGCCTGTTCGGCACCCACCAGCACATAGGATACCCGCCCCATATCTCCCGGGATGAGCACCGGCTGGCCTATGTCGGAGTATTTGGCGGGAACGTCGGGATGCCCCGGCGGGAAAGCCCGGGTGGCGCCTTTTCGGTGTACGCAGAGCTTCTCTTTTTCCCCGTTCCGTTGATGCTCTTCTATCTTGGCGATGTTGTGTGTCACATCATAGATAAGCTCCAGGCCGGCGTCCGTTTCGCATTTCCCCAGCGTTCGGCAGAACGCCTCTCTTACCCAGTGTGTGATGCACTGGCGGTTGGCCCAGGCGTAGTTGGCGGCGCATCTCATCGCGGCCAGGTAAGACTGCCCTTCGGGCGATTTTACCGGGCTGCAGGCCAGCTGCCGGTCGGGCAGTTGTATCTCGTACTTGACCATTGATCGCATCATTTCCTTGATGTAGTCATCGGCCACCTGGTGTCCCAACCCCCGTGACCCGCAGTGAATCAGGAGAACGACCTGTCCCGGTTGGTTTATGCCCATCTTGTCGGCCATCTCAGGCTCGTATATCCGGTCTACCAGTGCCACCTCCAGGAAATGGTTCCCGGAGCCCAGTGTGCCCAGCTGCGGTACCCCCCGCTCTTTGGCCCGGGCGCTGACCTTGTCCGGGTCGGCGCCGCTCATCTCTCCGTTTTCTTCGGTCGTCTCCAGATCCTCCGGTCGGCCGTATCCCTGTTCCACCGCCCAGCGCGAGCCCTTCACCAGCACCTCGTTGATTTCTCCGGAGCGCAGCTTTACTCTCCCTTTCGAGCCGACCCCGGAAGGGACGCCGCGGTAGAGGGCTTCGATGAGTTCCGTTATCCTGGGGCAGACCTCCTCCCCGGTCAGGTTGGTGCGCAGGATGCGCACACCGCAGTTGATGTCGAAACCTACCCCGCCCGGTGAAACCACGCCGTCGTCCACTCTCATCGCGGCCACCCCTCCGATGGGGAACCCGTAACCCCAGTGAATGTCGGGCATCGCCAGGGAGTAGTCCACAATACCCGGCAGCATGGCCACATTGGCTACCTGCTCCATTGCCTGCTCCTGGCGGATTTGTTTTATCATCGCTTCGTCGGCATAGATTATCCCCGGCACCCGCATACCTGCTTTATAGCTTTTAGGTATTCGCCAGTGGTATTCGTCTATCTTTTCCAGCGGTCCGCCCCACGTTCCCATATCCTCACCTCCTAGATATCAAAGATAACCCGGACCTGATTTTTCTCCGGGTCTACCTTGAGCAAATGAAAAGTAGCCGATTTAACCCCGGTTTTCAGGCGGTGACGGGAAGGGTCATACCTTTCCCCGTAACAGGTTGCTTGTAAATTATTGCCGTCCAGCTTGCTCACCTCAAATCTTTTCAGCAGCAGTGTCTCCACGTCGAAAAAATAGAGGAGACGGTTAAGCCATTCAAAGAGCAGTATCTCCGGGTCAGCCTCACTTATTTCCAGCCGGCGGGTTTCCGTTTCCCGCACCGACCGGAGATCGGCTATTATCGAGAACATTCCGCAGGCGGCGTTGGCGTAAGCCACGGCTAAAGACTGCCCGTAAGCGACCAGTCCGATGTCCGCCGTATGCTCTATTATCCGGAACTTTGCCACTGCCTGCTTCATCCCTTTTTCATTATAGAATCTTTTTCAGGGATTATAAACCGGTTGCCGGCCGGACTCCCGGTTTCAGGCCGGCCCCGGCCAGCATTGCCAAAAAACGTTCGGGGCGGTATAATATTTTAGTAGATAAAGCTAATTTAGTGACAGTAGTCTTTTATCTGCGAACGAGTAAGGCATGGTTAGCTTCGGACTGTCTTTCACGCATCTGCTGGCTGTTTTGCTCATCGTAGTTGTTTTTACCGCCGGAAATACGACAAGGAGTTGCCAGTGACTTTACATAATTACGATGTCAAAGACCTTTCGTTAGCTGAGTCCGGGAGGCAGCGTATCGAGTGGGCTTACCGGGAGATGCCGGTGGTCAAGCTCATCCGGGAACGCTTCGCCGTAGAAAAACCTTTGGACGGGGTTCGGATTTCAGCCTGCCTTCATGTCACCACCGAGACCGCCAACCTGATGCTGGCATTAAGAGACGGAGGCGCCGACCTCGTTCTCTGCGCTTCCAATCCGCTCAGCACCCAGGATGATGTCGCCGCGGCGCTGGTCGAATACGGCATTCCCACCAGTGCCATCAAGGGAGAAGACGAGACCACCTATTACCGGCATATCAGCACCGCCCTCGACCACTCGCCCCAGATGACCGTGGATGACGGTGCCGACCTGGTGGCCAGTCTCCACACTAAACGCAGCGAACTTATTACCGGAGTCATTGGCGGCACCGAAGAAACCACTACCGGCGTTGTTCGGCTCCGCAGCCTGGAGAAAGCGGGCAAACTTAAATATCCGGTCGTCGCGGTAAACGATGCCCAGACCAAGTATCTTTTTGATAATCGCTACGGCACCGGCCAGAGCACCATTGATGGTATTACCCGCGCCACCAATATCTTGTGGGCGGGGAAAACGGTGGTCGTCTGCGGCTACGGCTGGTGCGGGCACGGCGTGGCTCTCCGGGCAAGAGGGCTGGGGGCTCAGGTGGTTGTCGTTGAGGTGGAACCGGTCCGCGCTCTGGAAGCGGTCATGGACGGCTACCTGGTGATGCCTTTACTGGAAGCCGCCGCGGTGGGAGACATCTTTATCACCCTCACCGGGGACAAACACGTTCTTGATGAAGCCCATTTTCGTGTCATGAAAGATGGCGCCATTGTCGCCAACAGCGGCCATTTCAACGTTGAAATTAACATCCCCGCCCTGGAAGGACTGTCCAGCGGCCACCGGCGTATCAGAGATTTCATTGACGAATATTCTCTGGAGGATGGCCGTCGCGTCTTTCTGCTCGGCGAAGGCAGGCTCATCAACCTGGCGGCGGCGGAAGGCCATCCCGCCAGCGTTATGGACATGAGTTTCGCCAATCAGGCCCTGTGCCTGGAGTATATGGTTAAAAACCGGGGGAAACTGGAAGCAAAAGTTTACCCGGTGCCGGAAGATATTGATAAACAGGTGGCCCGTTTGAAACTTGACGCCATGAATATTCAGATTGACCGCCTGACCCCGGAGCAGGAAAAATACCTGACCAGCTGGGAAGAAGGGACCTAGTAATTGCACAACCAGCAAGTGCCATTTCAGACGACGGAGGAAAAAAATGACCAATAGTTTTGCCAGTTCACCGAATTACATGCTGACCTCGGAATCGGTTACCGAGGGGCACCCGGACAAATTATGCGACCAGATATCGGACGCTATTCTGGACGCTATTATGAAACAGGACCCCAACGGCCGGGTGGCCTGCGAGACGGCTGCCACCACCGGTATGGTTATCGTTCTCGGTGAAATTACCACCAACTGCTATGTTGACGTGCCTAAGGTGGTGCGCGGGGTAGTCCGTGATATCGGCTACAATAATCCCCATTACGGTTTTGACTCCGAGTCGTGTGGTGTCATGGTTTCCATCAACGAGCAATCCAGTGATATTGATATGGGAGTAAGTAAGTCGCAGGAAGCCAAAGAAGGCTCGGCGGAAAGTGACCTGGCTAAGGTTGGCGCCGGAGACCAGGGCATGATGGTCGGCTTTGCCTGCAGCGAGACACCGGAATTGATGCCCCTGCCCATCTCCCTGTCTCACCGGTTGTGCCGCCGGCTGGCTCAGGTCAGGAAAGAAGGCGTCTTACCTTATCTTCGCCCCGACGGTAAATCGCAGGTAACCGTTGAGTATGACAAAGGCCGCCCCAAGCGCATTACCGCCTTGGTCATTGCCGCCCAGCACGACGATGACGTCGACAGCGACCGGATGGAGCGGGATATTATCGAACAGGTTATCAAGCCGGTAGTTCCGGCTGATCTGATAGACAGCGATACAAAATACTATGTTAACGCCACCGGACGCTTTGTTATCGGCGGGCCGGTCTCGGATACCGGCTTCACCGGGCGCAAGATCCTGGTGGACACCTACGGCGGTATCGCCCGGCACGGTGGAGGAGCCTTCTCCGGCAAGGACCCCACCAAGGTCGACCGCTCGGCGGCCTATATGGCCCGCTACATTGCCAAGAACGTGGTCGCCGCCGGACTTGCCGAGCGCCTGGAGATACAGGTTGCTTACGTTATCGGCGTCTCTCATCCCCTCTCCGTTTCCATCGAGACTTTTGGTACCGCGGTGGTCGAGAACCAGGTTATCAAGGACCTGATCAGCAAACACTTTGACTTCAGGCCGGGAGCGATTATTCGGAACTTTGACCTCCGCCGCCCGATATACCGCCAGACAGCAGCCTACGGCCACTTTGGCCGTGACGACCTTGACCTCCCCTGGGAAAAAACGGATAAAGCCGAAATCCTGAAAAAAGAAGGTCTGGGTAATTAGTCGTTAAGCTTGAGAGAGGTGAATCCCCCGGAAGAAACTTCCTTCCCCTCTCTGTTTTGAAAAAGATACCCTAAGGGAGTTTAAGAGGGGGTGAGGTAAAATGGCTAATCCCATCAAGTTCGGTACCGATGGCTGGCGGGCGATTATCGCCGATGACTTCACCTTCGATAATGTCCGTATCTGCGCCCAGGGCGTCGCCGGCTTCTTGCAGCAGGCAGGATTATCCGGTCGCGGCCTGATTGTCGGCTATGACACCCGCTTCGCCTCCGAGGATTTTGCCGCCGCCGTGGCCGAGGTGGTGGCCGGTAACGGTATTAAAGTCTACCTCTGCCCCCGCGCCACCCCCACTCCGGTAATCAGCTTCGGCGTCCTCACCGAAAAAGCCGGCGGGGCGGTGATCATAACCGCCAGCCACAATTCGGGTATCTGGAACGGTTTCAAGTATAAAGACGAGCACGGCTCCAGCGCCCCGGACGAAGTGACCGCTCAGATAGAAAAATTCATCGGCCAGGTCCAGGCGGGCGGACAGCTCAAGCGGATGCCGCTGGCAGAGGCTCTGGCACAGGGAATGGTGGAGTACCTGTCGCTGACTCCGGTCTACCTGAAGCAGATGGACAGCCTTGTTGACCTTTCCGGGCTCAGGGCGGCCGGCTTAAAGATAGTCGTCGACTCCATGTATGGCGCCGGGGCCGGTTACCTCAGGACGATACTTGAGGGCGGAACTATCGAGGTTATTGAGATAAACGGTGACCGTAACCCCCTTTTCCCCGGCATCCGGCCCGAGCCTATCGCGGCTAACCTGGCCAAACTCTCCGAGGCAGTGAAGCAGCATGGCGGGAACGTCGGTCTGGCTACCGACGGCGACGCCGACCGTATGGGCGTTATCGACGAGAAAGGTGACTTTGTGACTCAGCTCCAGGTCTTTGCCCTGCTCTCGCTTTACCTGCTGGAAGTGCGCGGCGAGCGCGGCCCGCTGGTGAAGACCATCACCAGCACCAGCATGCTTGACCGGCTCGGCGAGATATTTGACGTGCCGGTAGTAGAAACTTCGGTCGGCTTCAAATACGTGGCGCCCATTATGCGTGCCGAAAACGCCCTTATCGGTGGTGAGGAAAGCGGCGGCTATGGTTTTCGCGGCCATGTCGCCGAGCGTGATGGCGTCCTCGCCTGCCTTTATTTCCTGGACCTGATAGCCAGGACGGGTAAAACCCCTTCGGAGCTTATCGATTATCTTTACGGGAAGGTCGGCCCTCATTATTACCAGCGGGAGGATATCCATTTCCCCGCCGACGAACGCGCTGTAATCACCGATCGACTTCAGAACAACCGGCAAAAATCGCTGGGCGGAGTCGAAATAGTTAAAATAGAAACGGCGGAGGGTTTTCGTTTTATCCTGGCTGACGGTACCTGGCTGATGATTCGTTTCTCCGGCACTGAACCGGTGCTGCGTATCTATACGGAAAGCGATTCTCCGGAACGGGCCGGACGGATGCTTGAATACGGCAAAGAAATAGCCGGGATTAAGTAGTTTCCCGTTAAGCACACGCGCCTCACTTTAGAACCACTCCACTTAACAGAAGCGCATATCTTTCAGTAAAACCTCTTGTTTCCCTCTCCAAAACCTCCCGTTTCTCTTCTCCTTTTTTGGAAGAAAAAAACCCGGGGAAGCCCTAAGAAGCGCCCGCCCCTTATAAAATAAAAGTCCCCCGTTTCCTTGTTGAAAGAAGGGCGGATAAGCCATTACAAAAATTCTTGAATCAGGCAAAATACCGTTGGACAAAAAAAGAGAGGGGATTTTCACCCCTCTCTAATTATTCTTCCGTTATCGGGAATCTACCGGCGGTAGACCGGCCTCCCCCCAGACTTTACCGCTTGGTATACTGAGGTGCCTTCCGCGCCCGCTTCAGTCCCGGTTTTTTCCGCTCTTTAACCCGGGAGTCACGGGTCAGCAGGCCGTTCTGTCGCAGCACCGGCTTCAGGCTCTCGTTTGACCTGACTAGTGCCCGGGCTATCCCATGGCAGATGGCGCCGCTCTGTCCTGACACCCCGCCCCCGTTCACCTTGATAACGACGTTGAATTTCCCCAGGCTCTCGCTCACCATCAACGGTTGCACTATCGTCCGCTGGTGTTCATGGCTGGGAAACCGGTCCTCGTAGGGAACACCGTTGACAATGATGGCGCCGTTACCGGCTGATAATTTCACCTGGGCTACCGCGCACTTGCGTCGGCCGGTCCCGTGGTGGTAAGTCTGCTTATCCAATGAAACCCCCCTTAATTCTTCCCGTGTATCTTTCTTCCCGGCTACGGCTGGGTAATATTCGTCTGGGCAACGTGAGGATGAGTATCGCCGGCGTAGACCTTGAGTTTCTTTCTCATGCTGTTGCCCAGACGGGTGTGGGGCAACATACCCTTTACCGCGTGCTCAAGCGCCCGCGTCGGGTGGGTCTCCATCAGCTTCTCCAGAGTGACTGTTTTCAGGCCTCCCGGATACCCGGTGTGCCGGTAATACAGTTTCTGCTTTGCCTTGTTGCCGGTAACGCGCACTTTTTCCGCGTTGATCACCACTACGTAGTCGCCGGTGTCCAGATGAGTACAAAATATCGGCTTATGCTTCCCCATCAGTAAACCGGCTATCTGGGTGGCCAGCCTGCCCAGGGTCTTCTCCGAGGCATCGATAACGTGCCACTGCCGCTCAATATCAGCCGGTTTGGTGCTATAGGTTTTCAATTGCGTAACTCCTCCCAGGAATGCGGGTAATTCACCCTTATCAAACTCAGCCCGCAGGCCGGAGCCATCGGCCCCGCCAGTCCGGGTCTCTTTGCTTCTATAATACTATAAAAATCAGCCACTGTCATCTTGCCCCGCCCGACGCTGAGTAATGCCCCTATCGTGTTCCGTACCTGGTGGGTCAGGAACGAGTTGGCGACGATGCGAAAAACGACCACCTCCCCGTCTCTCTCCACACTGGCCTGGAAAACGCGCCGCACCGTACTCTTTTCCCGGCTCTCCAGGCGGGGGGCAAAAGAAGCGAAATCATGCCTGCCGACCAGTGCCTGACAGGCTTCATGCATGGCTTCTATATTCAATTCACCTCTCACCTGACTGGTAAAACTGCGTCTCATCGGTGAGCGTGTCGGGCAATTCAGGATGTAATAACGGTATTCCCGGCTTATCGCATCCCGTCGGGCATTAAAGTCCCCCCCGACTTCGAAAGCATCCTTGACGGCGATATCCCGTGGCAGATAGTAGTTTAAACCTTTAACGAATGTCTCCGCCGGTAAAGACGACTCCGTTTTGACGGTGGCCACCTGTTCTCTGGCGTGGACTCCGGTATCGGTACGGCTCGCCGCCATCACCCGGATTCTCTCTCCGGTAAGCTTACGCAACGCTTTCTCCACCTCCCCCTGGATGGTGGGCAGCTTGGCTTGTAACTGGAAGCCGTGGTAGTGCGAGCCGTCGTATTCCATAATCAGCACCATCTTGGTATCCGTTGCCAAGCTGAATCTTCCTTATCGCCCAACTCCCGGCGTTATTCCACCAGGGTCAGCTGTACCATCGGGGCGCCGTCGCCCAGTCGAGGTCCCAGCTTAACCATACGTGTATAGCCACCGGGCCGTTCGCCATACCTCTTGGCCAGGTCGGCAAATACTTTTTCGGCCACTGCCTTGTCGGTAACCACCAACAGCGCCCGGCGGAAAGCGCTCAGACCGCCCTCTTTCCCCAGGGTGATTATCTTCTCGGCCTGGCCGCGTACTTCTTTCGCCTTGGCTTCGGTGGTCACAATTTTCTCATGGTTCAGCAAGTCGGTTACCTGGTTGCGATAGAGCGCTTTACGGTGGCTCATTGACCTGCCTAATTGTCTGCCGGCTACTTTGTGTCTCATATTACCTACTCTTCAGATTGACTTTCGCTATCCGCGGTCAACTCTTCTTCTTCAGTGGTTATCTCGGATTCCGGTTCGGCGTCTTCTTCTTCCGAGGTAGCCGCTTCCAGTTCTGCTTTTAACTCGGCCGACGCCGCCAGGGAAAGACCTATCTCCTGTAGTTTCTCTTCTATCTCATGGAAGGATTTCTGCCCGAAGTTACGCAGCTTGAGTAGTTCCCTCGGCTTCTTGCTGATTAACTCTCCCACCGTGGCAATGCCGCTGCGCCTCAGACAGTTCATGGTACGCACGGAAAGGTCCAGTTGCTCCACCGACAGGTTGTATTTCTCATCCGGAATGGACAGGCGGATAAGCTGTTCCTCGGCTTTCATCTGCGAAATCTTAACGTATTCCAGGAACGGGGTCAGCTGCTCAATCAGGATTTTGGATCCGATACTGATAGCATCGACCGGTGATATTGTGCCGTCGGTCCATACTTCGAATATCAGCCTCTCCCGGCTTATCTCCCGCCCGATGTGCACCGGTTCAACGTCATAGTTAATCTTGCGTATCGGGGTGAAAATAGCGTCCACCGGGATAGTGCCCACCGGCATATTATCGTTTGACTCGGCCTGCCGGTACCCTTCACCCAGTTCAACGTCGAACTCTACGTAAAGCCTGGCATCCGGAGAATCCAGCTCAACGAGGCTCTGTTCCGGGTTGGTTATCTCAAAATCAGCCGACGGCTTGATGTCAGACGCGCAAAACCTCCCCTCTCCTTTTATATCCAGTATCAGTTTACCGGGCTGGTCGGCCAGCGCTTTTATTCTCAGCGCCTTGACGTTGAGGAGAAACTCCATGACGTCTTCCTTGGCGTGGGGAATTACCGTAAATTCATGCTCGATTCCTTCAATTCTAACCTGAGTTACGGTGGCTCCTGGAAGATAGCTGAGTAACACCCGTCGCATCGCGTTACCCAGTGTAACCCCAAACCCCTTTTCCAGTGGCTCAACCAGGAATCGCCCGAAGTTACCCTCGCTCTCTACACAGTCAATTTTAGGGATTACCAGACGAGACAATGGAATCCACCTCCTATTTCGTTATCGTGAGTAGTACTCAACGATGGTCTTGCCGTCAAATGTCGCTTCAATATCATCGGGTGTAGGCATGGACAAGAGTTGGCCGACCATGGTTGCCTTATCCAGGCTCAACCAGTCCATAATGGTCTTGGCTTCGATTGCCTGGGTAAGCACTTTATAGTATTCTAATTTGGCGCTCGCTTGGCGCCAACCGATGGTGTCGCCTTCTTTCACCAGGCAGGAAGGTATATCCGTCTTGTGTCCGTTGAGCAGGATATGCCCGTGGCGGACTATCTGGCGGGCCTGGGCGCGGGAATCGGCAAATCCCAGACGGAAAACGATATTGTCGAGGCGCCTCTCCAGCAGAACCAGCAGATTTTCACCGGTGATACCGGCTTGCCTTTCCGCCTCGGCAAAAATCCTCCGGAACTGTCGTTCGAGGATACCGTAACTGTGGCGTGCTTTCTGTTTTTCCCGGAGCTGCAGGGCGCGGTCGGAAAACTTGGGCCGCCGGCGGCTCAGCTGCTGTCCCGGTGGTTTCGGTCGCTTATCTACGCTGCATTTGGGCGTGAAACAACGGTCACCCTTTAAAAAAAGTTTCCCGCCGGCGCGGCGACATAATCGGCAAACTGGTCCTGTATATCTAGCCATGTCTCCTCTCTTCTACACTCGTCTCTTTTTCGGTGGCCGGCAGCCATTGTGCGGGATGGGTGTCACATCCCGGATGCCGGTAATATATAGGCCTGAACTCTGTAAAGAACGGATAGCTGCTTCACGTCCGCTGCCCGGACCCTTGACAAATACCTCAATCTGACGCAGGCCGTGCGCCATCGCCCGGCGGGCGGTATCGCGGGCCGCCATCTGGGCGGCATACGGTGTCCCCTTGCGCGAGCCCTTAAATCCGGCCGTCCCGGAGCTTCCCCAGGCAATGACATTACCCTGCGGGTCGGTCAAGGTCACTATGGTATTGTTAAAAGTAGACTGGACGTAGGCCTTCCCGACTGGAATAGACTTACGCTCCCGCCTCCTGACCTTAGTTCGTTTTTTCTGTGCCATCCTGTTCTCCTTGCCTCTTATTTCTTGGTCATGCCGCGTCGCTGTCCTCTACCGGCCACGGTTCGGCGGGTGCCGCGTCGCGAACGGGCATTGGTTCGTGTTCGTTGCCCCTTGGAGGGTAGGTTATGGCGATGCCTGATACCCCGGTAGCTCCCGATTTCCACCAGGCGCTTCACGTTTAAGTTGACCTCTCTCCGCAAGTCCCCCTCAACCCGGTACTGCTTGTCAATGATCTCACGGAGGTGGTTAACCTCCTCTTCGGTCAGCTCGTTCACTTTGGTCTCCGGGCTGATTTCAGCTCGGGCTAAGATTTGCTGACTCAATACCGGGCCGATCCCGTAAATATACTGAAGTGAGACCCAGACCTGCTTATTTCGGGGTATATCTACACCGGCAATTCGCGCCATCTAATTCCCTCCTTGCTTCATCGAACTAACCCTGCCTCTGCTTGTGTTTGGGATTGGCACAGATGATTCTGACCACACCCTGCCGTTTCACCACTTTGCACTTTTCGCATCTGACTTTTACTGAAGCTCTAACTTTCATTATCTGACATCCTTAAACTATTTGAACCGGTAGGTAATCCGGCCTCGGCTCAGGTCATAAGGTGAAAGCTCTATCAACACCTTATCGCCGGGCAGGACCCTGATATAATGTTTTCTTATCTTGCCCGAGATGTGAGCCAATACCATATGTTCATTCGGCAGCACAACGCGGAACATGGCATTGGGTAGTGCCTCTACTACCGTTCCCTCAACCTCAATGGCTTCTTTCTTAGGCATAGACCTCTCTAGTAAGTACCTCCGGTTCACCATCGGTTATGGCGACGGTGTGTTCAAAATGTGCTGAAAGACTGCCGTCCGCAGTCAATACCGTCCAATTGTCATCGCCGAGGCGGGTACGCCAGCCGCCCCGGTTCAGCATCGGCTCAATGGCCAGTACCATGCCTTTTTTCAGTACCGGCCCCGAATTGGGCAAGCCAAAATTCGGTATCTGCGGCTCTTCATGCATATCCCGCCCGATACCGTGTCCGGTATACTCACGCACCACTGAAAAACCTCTTGACTCGGCGAACCGTTGAATCGCCGCCGAGACGTCTCCCAGCCTGGACCCGGACTGGGCGGCATTAATACCGGCTTCCAGAGCGCCGGAGGTCGTTTTCAAAAGCTCTTTTGCCTCCGGACTCGCCTCACCCACGGTCACCGTCGTCGCCGCGTCACCCTGGAGACCCTGGAAAATCGCCCCGAAATCCATGGAAATTATATCTCCCTGGCGCAGCACGCGCTTACCCGGAATCCCGTGTACTATTTCGTCGTTAATTGCCACGCACACAGTAGCCGGAAACCCCTGGTATCCCTTAAAGGAAGACGTGGCGCCGCGTTTTTCCAGTTCCCTCTCGGCGATTATATCCAACTCCTTGGTGGTCAACCCTGGTTTTATTTGCTCGCTCAATATTTCCAGTATCTCAGCGACAATCCTTCCGGCCTGCCGCATCAATTTTATCTCCTCGTCAGTCTTGATGATAATGCTCATCCGGTGACCAGTCCCTCCTCGTGAAGGGCGGCTTCGATTCTGCCGGTCACTTCGTCCACACTGCCTTCCCCGTCAACCTCCAGCAGTCTCCCCTTTCGGGTGTAATAATCTATCAGCGGTGCCGTCTGGGCAAAATAGATTTCCAGCCGCTTTTGCACCGTTTCGGCAGTATCATCGGGGCGCTGGTACAGTTCGCCGTCGCACCGGTCGCATTTACCGTTCTGCCTGGCGTTGTAAACTGCCTGGCAGTGGCGGCATACCCACCGTTCGCTCAGCCTTCTCTGCAATTCTTTTTCCGGAACCTTGATATATACCACCTTATCTATTCCCTTGTTATTCCCGGCCAGCGCTTTATCCAGTGCCTCGGCCTGCCCCAGGTTCCGCGGGAACCCGTCCAGGATGACTCCGGTATCACTTTCGGGTGCGGCTATCTTTTCCAGCACCATCCGTGTCGTTATTTCGTCCGGGACCAGATGTCCCTTTTCCATATAAGCCCTGGCCTGTACCCCCAGGTCTGTCCCTTGCTCCAGTGCCTGTCGGAACAGGTCGCCGGAAGCGACATGGGCTGAATTCAGCTTCTGGGCCACCACCGCCGCCTGGGTACCCTTCCCCGCCCCGGGGGCTCCCAGAAAGATAATATACAACTTTTCTGCCTCTTTTAAACCTATGTCCTGCCTCGCGGTGGGAATATCGGGTGGTCGAAGTTCGCTTGCTCCACCGGATTTGGCTATATTATTTTAAAAAATCCTCGTAGCGTCTCATTCGTATTTGGCTATTTTATAAAACCCTCGTAGCGTCTCATTACCAATTGCGCCTCAAGCTGTTTCATCGTGTCAAGGACCACGCCCACCATGATAAGCAAGCCCAGGCTGGAGAGCTGTATCACCTCGATGCCGGTTATCGTCCGCACCACGAAGGGCATGACCGCTATCGAAGCCAGGAAAAGGGCGCCTCCCCAAGTAATCCGGTTAATTACCCCGTTGAGATAGGTCGCGGTATTCTTACCGGGCCGTATTCCGGGAATAAACCCGCCCTGCCTCTGTAAAGTGTTCGGCAGGTCCTGTTGCTGGAAGACCACCATGGTGTAGAAAAAGGTAAACCCCATCGCCAGCAAAAAGTAGAGAGCCCAGTAGAACAGACCCAGCGGCAGGGGCGCGTTGGGGTTGAAAACATCCATTATCGTATTCGCGAAGTTAGGCTGTATCGGGTTGGAGAAATAGCTGGCCACGATACCCGGGAAGATAACCAGTGACATGGCGAAGATAAGCGGTATCATCCCGGAACTGTTTACCCGCAACGGGATGTGGGTGCTTCCGGACTGCCGGTACATGCGACCCGAACGGAAAACGCTCTTGGCGTACTGCACCGGGATACGGCGGTGTGCCTCGGTAAAGACAACGATTACGGCGATAGTCAACACCACCATGAGTATGTAAACTACCAGTCCGCCAAAGTTATCCTTGGCCAGGAACCCCTGCTGGATCATCGTCGGCAGGCCCGCCACGATACCGCCAAAAATAATTATCGATATACCGTTACCGATGCCGTACTCCGTAATCATCTCCCCCATCCAGACCAGTAATATGGTGCCGGCCACCATTGACGCCACCATGGCTATCATCGATAAAGCGCCCACGTCGCTGACTACTCCCTCACGTTGCAGGTAGACCAGCTGTCCGTAACCGCTGATGGCGGCCAGTGGTATCACCAGCCAGTGGGTAATCAGGTTAATCCGGTTCCTGCCTGACTCTCCCTCGCGGGAAAGTGCTTGCAGACGTGGGATTACCGGTACCAGCAGCATCATAATGATTGAAGCCGTAATATAGGGATAGACCCCCATCGCCGCCACGCTGAGTCGCCGCATCGCGCCGCCGCTGAAAAGGTCAAGCATCCCCAGTAGTGCGTTACGTTCGAAAAGCGATTCCAGGGCGTTTAAATCCACCCCGGGAAGCGGCACATGGGCGATAAACCGGAATATTATCAGAATGCCGGCGGTAATGAGGATTTTTCGCCTCAGGTCCGGCAGGCTGAAGGCATCGAACATCGCCTGGAGTAATTTAGGCCTACTTTGCCTTGGCCGCATGGGCCACCTCCTCGACTGTACCACCGGCGGTCTCTATCTTGGCTTTGGCCGCCGCCGAAAATTTGGCTGCCTTTACCGTGAGTGGCTGGTTCAGGTCACCATGGGCCAGGACCTTCACCGGCTGGCGTGAGGATTTAATCAGGCCGGCGGCCACCATCGCTTCCGGTGTTACCTCGGCCCCGGATTCAAACTCATTAAAGTCGCTCACGTTGACCACACT
Source organism: uncultured bacterium (assembly GCA_965369965.1). Classification (GTDB taxonomy): domain Bacteria; phylum Chloroflexota; class Dehalococcoidia; order Dehalococcoidales; family RBG-16-60-22; genus JACZSH01. Next base: position 43,006 of record CBDUSH010000001.1, read on the forward strand.
GTACTCTATCCGGAAGATATTGGTGAAACCACGCTTCCGGGGCAGCCGTTTGATTAAAGGCAACTGCCCGCCTTCAAATCCAGGACGCATCTTGTAGCCGGCGCGGGATTTTTGTCCTCCTGAACCCCGTCCGGAGTAGGTGCCGTGTCCGCTGCTGTTACCTCGCCCCACTCGCTTTCGAGCTTTGTGGGCGCCAGGGGCTGGGGAAAGATTGTCCTGCCTCACGAGTTTGCCTCCTCCACTTTAACAAGATGTCTTACTTTATTAATCATCCCCCGGACTGACATTGAATCATCGTGGACAACACTCTGGTGCAAACGATGAAAACCCAGGGAAATTAAGGTCCTTTTCTGGTCTTCCTTGTAGCCGATGCCACTCTTTATCAGGGTAACGCGCAGTTTAGCCACTGGCTGCCTCCTCCCCCTTCACGTAATCGGTTCCCCGGCGCTCTCTGATGACCTCTTTCGGGTCCCGGAGCTGGCTCAGGGCGAGTACCGTTGCCTTGGCCACGTTGATATGGTTGGCGCTGCCCAGTGACTTGGTTAAAATATCCTTGATACCGCAGGCTTCAAGTACGGAGCGGACGCTGCCGCCGGCGATTACGCCGGTGCCCGGAGCCGCCGGTTTCAGCATAACTCTGGCGGCGCCGAAATTGACGGTTATCTCGTGAGGAATGGTCGTCCCGGCCATAGGTACCTTGATCAGGTTCTTCTTCGCTTCAACGCCGCCTTTATTAATCGCCGCCGGCACTTCATTGGCTTTACCGATACCCAGGCCGACATGCCCGTTACCATCACCGGTGGCCACCAGGGCGCTGAAGCGGAGGCGTTTACCCCCCTTCATCACCTTGGCGACGCGGTTGATGTACATCAACTTGTCGTTCAGGGTCAGGTCTGTCGGGTCTATTTTTTTCATCAATCTGTTCATAATTTGGCTTTCTCTTTTAGAATTTTAATCCGCCTTGCCGGGCGGCTTCCGCCAGCGCTTTCACCCGGCCGTGGTACTTGTAACCACCACGGTCGAAGGCCACCTCTTTTATCCCCAGGCTCAGGGCTCGTTGTGCAATCGCGGTGCCCACCACTTCGGCTTCGCCCGACTTTACCTTCCCGTTCAGTTTACCCTTTGTTTCCGGGTCGGTTGTCGAAGCTGAAGCCAGGGTGTGGCCTTGTGTATCGTCGATAACCTGCGCGTAAATATGGTTCGTACTGCGGAAGACACAAAGGCGCGGCCGGCTGGTGGTACCCTTTAGCTTGGCTCTGACCCGGGCGTGTCTTCGATAACGTGCCAGTCTCGTTTTGTTGCTCTTCATCGTTACTTGCTACCTACCACCTTTCCCGCTTTACCTGGCTTGAGGCGAACTTTCTCTCCGGTATAGCGGATACCCTTTCCCTTGTAGGCATCGGGTTTCCTGATTCTCCGGATTCTGGCTGCCATCTCGCCAACTACTTCCTTATCGATTCCGGAAACCTTTATCCGGGCTCCCTCCATCGACAAGGAGATACCCGGCAGGGGGACTACTTCCACCAGGTGTGAGTACCCGATGCGAAGAGTCAGATTGTCACCGTTTTGTTCCGCCCGGTAACCCACCCCCACTATCTCCAGGTACTTTTCATAACCTTGGCTCACCCCCTGCACCATGTTGGCGACCAGGCTTCTGGTCAGCCCGTGCATGGAACGGTGATCCTTATTATCACTCGGCCGTGTCACCGTTAAAATATTATCTTGCTGGGTGACGGTTATATCCAGTTTCACCGGACAGCTCAGTTCACCCTTGGGTCCGGTTACCTTGACTGCGTCCTCGCTGATACTTACCGTCACCCCGTTGGGTACGGTTATCGGCATTCGTCCTATTCTCGACATAGCTTATCACTCCAGGTTCGGTTTACCATACGTTACACAAAAGTTCCCCGCCGATTCCCATGCGCCAGGCCTGCTGCCCCGTCTTTACCCCTTTCGAGGTAGAAACAATGGCTATCCCCAGGCCGCCGTACACCCGGGCGATTTCCTTCTGCTGCACGTAGACCCTCAGTCCGGGTTTGCTCATTCGCTCCATCCCGGAAATAATCGGTCGGTTATCGTCGGCGTACTTCAGGTATATCTTGATTTCGCGGTGAGGCTTTCCTCGGAGTACCTCATAATCTTTAATAAAACTTTCCTCTTTCAGGATGCGGGCAATGGCCAGCTTTATCCTGGAGGACGGCACCAGTACGGAATCATGCCTTGCCATGATGGCATTGCGTATTCTGGTCAGCATATCTGCAATCGGATCAGTAACTGTCATTTCAATTCCTTGGCCCCTTATTTTTTACCAGCTGGATTTCCTCACCCCGGGCAGTTGCCCGGCCAGCGCCAGTTTCCGGAAACAAATACGGCACAGGCCGAACTTACGCATATAGGCACGCGGTCGACCGCACAGGTGGCAGCGGTTATGTTGCTGTACCCGGTATTTGGTCGGGCGCCCCGCTTTGACAATCTTTGACGTTTTTGCCATGGTTACTCCATTTCTTCTTTGACGAAAGGCATCCCCAGCAGCTCCAGCAGGTGTTTGCCTTCCTCATCGGTCTTGGCCGTAGTGACAATTGATATTTCCAGGCCCCGCACCTTATCCACTTTGTCATAATCTATTTCGGGGAAAAATATTTGCTCTTTCATCCCCAGCGTATAGTTACCCCGGCCGTCAAACGCGGTGGCCGGGACTCCCTGGAATTCACGCACCCGGGGCAATACGGCGCTGACCAGCTTGTCCAGAAACTGGTACATGCGCTCCCCCCGCAGGGTTACCATTATCCCGATGGGCATCCCCGCTCTCAGCCGGAAGGCGGCGATGGATTTCTTGGAACGGGTAATCACCGGGTGTTGTCCGGTAATCGCCGTCAGATCGCTCTCGGCCGCTTCCAGGGCCTTGGCATTGGCGATTGCCTCCCCCAGGCCGATATTCAGCACCACTTTTTCCAGACGGGGTACCTGCATGATATTCTTATATCCGTGACTCTCCATCATGGCGGGGATAGCTTCACTCCGGTATTTTTCTTTCAATCTCAACATCTAGTCGATTACCTCATTGCAGGCGCGGCATACCCTGACCTTCCGGCCGTCATCCAGGAAAGTAGCCCCGATGCGGACCGGGTGGTTGCATTTTTCGCAGAACAGCATCACGTTGGACACCTTAATCGGTGCTTCCAGATCGATAATGCCGGCTTGCCTCGCCTGTCCCTTCGTCCGGGAATGCTTTTTAATAAAATTAATTCCGTCTACCAGTACTTTCTTATCCTTGGGGTAAGCGAAGCGCACCTTGCCCTTTTTACCTTTATCCTTGCCCGTAATGACCAGTATCGTGTCGTTCTTTCTAATTTTCACAGTTAGCTTTCCTTATAAAACTTCTGGCGCCAGGGATATAATCTTGGTAAAATCCTTGTCCCTCAGTTCCCTGGCCACCGGCCCGAATATACGGGTGCCTTTCGGATTATTCTTTTCGGTCAGAATTACGGCCGCGTTTTCATCAAACCGGATATAAGAGCCGTCGGGGCGCCGGTAGGGGTGGCTGGTGCGGACGATAACCGCCCGGACCACTTCTCCCTTTTTGGTGGTAGACCCGGGGATGGCTCGCTTCACTGAGGCCACGATAATATCGCCCACGCGGGCGTATTTTTTCCCGGTGCCTCCCGGTACGTTGATGCACATAATTATCCGGGCTCCGGTATTATCAGCCGCTTTAAGTCTGGAATACGTTTGAATCATGCTTTTTCATCCTGTACCTTAAGTTATTTCAGCGGGCTTAATCTCCACCGCTCCAAGCCTGGAATACGCTTGAATCAGGCTCCTTCATCCTGTGCCTTAAGTTATTTCAGCCGGTTTAACCTCAGCCACTTCGCCTTTGGTAATAATCTCGGCCACCCGCCACCGCTTGTGTCGGGAGAGCGGGCGTGTTTCCGTTATTTTAACCACGTCACCCGTTCGGCACTGGTTATTCTCGTCATGGGCTTTGTAATTGACGTCCCGGTTAATCGTCTTCTTGTAGAGTGTATAGCGCCTGGGGGTCTCTACCGCCACCACCACCGTCTTATCCATCCGAGTATTAACGACGCGGCCGACTCTGCTCTTTCGCTTTTCTTTCATACTTCTACCTTATCCCCAGCTCTTTCTCCCTGATTATGGTCATCAGCCGGGCGATCTTCTTCTTTACCATCGGGTACTCCCGGTGGTTTACCAGTTGTTTGGTGCTCAGGCGGAAGCGCAGGTTGAGCAGCTCCTGCTGTGCCTCATCCAGTTGCTTCGCCAGATCCTCCGGTTTTAATGCTCGAAACTCGTCGACCTTCAATTCAAGCCAGCTCCTTTTTCATTGCTTCAGCGCCGGCAAATATGCCGGTTTCCCTGATTACGAACTTGGTTGGAATGGGCAGTTTGTGGGCGGCCAGGCGTAGCGCCTCTTTGGCTACTTCTTCCTTCACCCCCGCCATTTCAAACATGATCCGGCCCGGTCTAACCACGGCCACCCAGTGGTCCGGGGCGCCTTTGCCGCTGCCCATGCGGGTCTCCGCCGGTTTTTTGGTCACCGGTTTATCCGGGAAAATGCGTATCCAGACCTTGCCACCGCGCCGGATATGGCGGGTGATGGCGCGTCGCGCGGATTCAATCTGCTCACCCGTAATCCAGGCCGACTGCAATGCCTGCAGACCAAAGTCGCCGAACGTCGTGGTGTTACCCGACTGGGCGCTGCCCCGGCGGTGTCCCTTATGCGATTTACGGAATTTTACCCGTTTCGGTTGCAGCATAGTTATGCCTCTTTCTCGGTTGCCTCGGCGGCGGATTCATCCGAAGCCGCCTTTGCCTTGCTCCTGGTACTCGTTTTAGCCGGTTTCTCTTCTGCCTTAGCCTCTTCCGGTTTCGCGCTGGCGGCTGTCTTAACCCTCTTTTTAGCCGCCGGCTTGGCCGGTTTATCTTCTTCTTTTACTTCCGCGGCTGCTTCGGTTACCGGCTCTTCTGTCTTAGCCTCTTCCGGTTTCGTGCCGGCGGTCGCCTTGACTCTCTTTTTAGCCGCCGGCTTGGCCGGTTTATCTGCTTCTTTTACTTCTGCGGCTGCTTCGGTTACCGGCTCTTCTGTCTTAGCCTCTTCCGGTTCCGCGCTGGCGGTCGCCTTAACTCTCTTTTTAGCCGCCGGTTTGGCCGGTTCTTCCTCTTTTACTTCCGCCACCGGTGCCGCCGGTTCTTCCTCTTTTACTTCCACCACCGGTGCCACCGCCGCTTCGGTGGGTGGCTCCTCGGTCTTGGCGATCACCCTGACCTCTGCCGGGGCTCCGGCTTCGGTGGCTGCCGTACTGGCGGCCGGTTCTATCTCCGCTTCCTCCACTTCCACTGCCTTTGGTTCGGGAAGTATTTCACCCTTATATATCCATACCTTCACCCCGATACGCCCCAGCGTCGTCTTGGCTTCGGTAACCCCGTAATCAATATCCGCCCTCAAAGTGTGCAGTGGTACCTGTCCCTGATGCATAGTCTGACGGCGGGCTATTTCCGCGTCACCCAGCCTTCCGGAACAGCTGACTCTAATCCCTTTGGCGCCGGCCTGGAGGCTGCGGAAAATCGCCTGTTTGATTGCCCGGCGGTAGGCGATGCGCCGCTGTATCTGTTCGGCGATGGTTTTAGCCACCAGGGTGGCATCAAGCTCCGGTTGCCTTATCTCCCGGATGTTTAATCGGACTCTCTTCCCGATAAGTTTTTCCAGATATCGGCTCAGTTCATCCACTCTCTGTCCGCCCCGCCCGATGACGATACCCGGTCGGGCGGTATGAATGGTCACCGACACCTCTTTTGCCTGGCGCTCAATTTCCACCAGGGAGATGGCGGCGTCGGAATATTTCGTCTGAATCGCATTACGGAGTTTCAGGTCTTCTTTCAGAAACTCGGCATAATGTGAATCGGCGTACCACCTCGCCTGCCAGTCTTGGATAACACCAAGTCTAAACCCTATCGGATGAACCTTACGTCCCAATTAACCCTCCTGCTCGGCGACGATGACCGTAATATGGCTGGACTGCTTTTTGATCGGGCTGACACGCCCCCTGGAGCGAGGCCGGAACCTCTTTAGCGTCGGAGCTTCATCGGCAAAAATAGTGACAATCTTGAGATCAGAAGGCGTCATCTGATAGTTATTCTCCGCGTTTGACGCCGCTGACTTTACCAGCTTGGCAATGACTTTAGCTTTGGGCGTCGGGGTAAACCTGAGTAAGGCTAACGCCTCATCAACCATTTTCCCCCGTACCATATTCACCAGCGGCCGCACCTTGCTGGCCGATAGTCCGGTATCTTTGGCAACTGCTTTTACGTCCATCTGTCTTCCTGTCTCAGTAATCTCTTATCTTCTTGACTGGCTTGATCTCTCCGATTTTGAAACGTGTCCTCGGAAAGTTCTTGTTGGGGCAAACTCGCCTAACTTATGCCCCACCATGTTTTCGGTTACAAAAATAGGTAAATGTCTCCGGCCGTCATGCACGCCAATGGTCAACCCTATCATCTGGGGTAGAATGGTGGAAGAACGTGACCACGTTTTAATAACCGCTTTCTGACCGGAGCGAATAACCGCATCCACCTTTTTCAGTAACTTGGCTTCGATAAATGGCCCCTTTTTAATTGACCTTGACATATTACCCCTTTACTTGCTCTTTCTGCGCCTGACAATCATTTTATCGGATGCTTTTGGCTTGCGTGTCCGGTAACCCAGTGCTGGTTTACCCCACGGTGTTTTCGGCCCGGGCATTCCTATCGGACTCCTGCCTTCGCCGCCGCCGTGCGGGTGATCGCGCGGTGACATTGCCGAACCGCGTACCGTAGGCCGCCAGCCCATCAGGCGCTTGCGGCCCGCTTTACCCAGCTTAATGTTCTGGTGGTCAACGTTCCCCACCTGCCCGATGGTAGCCATGCACTCGGCACGAATCCGTCGCATCTCGCCGGAATCCAGCCTCACCAGAACGTAGTCACCTTCTTTTACCATCAGTTGTGCGGCGGCTCCGGCGCTTCTGGCCAGCTTGCCGCCACCTCCCCGGCTAAGCTCGATATTATGTATCTGGGTGCCGCCCGGGATTAGCTTCAATGGCAGGGCATTACCCGTTTTCGGTTCTGCCTCGGGGCCTGATTTTATGGTATCATCCACGTTCAGCCCCACCGGTGCCAGGATATACCGCTTTTCTCCGTCGGCATAAAAGATGAGGGCGATGCGGGCGGAACGGTTGGGGTCATACTCAATGCTCGCTACCCGTCCCGGGACGCCCAGCTTATCCCGCTTGAAATCAATCAGGCGCAGCATGCGCTTGGCGCCGCCGCCGCGGTGGCGGACGGTAATCCTCCCCTGGTTGTTGCGCCCACCCCGTTTCTTCAGCGGAGAAATCAGCGATTTTTCCGGCTTGCTCTTGGTTATTTCCTCAAAAGAGTAGCCGCTCATCCACCGTCGGCCGGCAGAAGTCGGACGATATGTCTTTAAAGCCACTCAGTTTCCCCCTTCATCGGTTTTAAACACCTTCAAAAATCTCTATCTTATCCCCCGCCTTGAGGGTAACGATCGCCTTTTTCCAGGAACGGGTCTGCACCATCCGCCGGCCCACTCTTTTCGTCTTGCCGGGCACCGTGCTTACGTTAACCGTGATCACTTTCACCTTAAACGTTTTCTCCACCGCCTGTTTCACCTGAGGCTTGTTGGCCTCCTTGGCAATCTCAAAAGCGTATTTATTCAGCGCCTGCAGGAAGGTATTTTTCTCGGTTATCAGCGGGCGGACCAGTACGTTATACAGCTGCATTATTCACCTCTTCCTTTTTTTCCTCCCCCCAGAGTTGCTCAGCTGTCCGTACCGCATCCACCGTCATTAACAGTATCCGGTGGGAAAGCAGGTCCACCACATTCAATATATTTGCCGGCAGCGTCTTTATCTTTTGCAGGTTACGTGCCGATTTGATAACGTTTTCTTCCGGCTTGGCGGTCACAATCAGGGCCGAGGATTTTACCCCGAGAGCGCCCAGGATTTCCGCCATCTGCTTTGTCTTTGGCGCCTCCAGCGCCAGGTTTTCCAGGATAATCAGTTCCTTTTCCTCCGCCTTGGCGGAAAGGACACACCTCAGGGCCAGCCGGCGCATCTTTTTCGGCATCGCCTGCGTGTAGCTCCTTGGGTGAGGACCGAAGGTAATACCGCCTCCCCGCCGCAGCGGTGAGCGCCGGCTTCCCGCCCGGGCATTGCCGGTTCCCTTCTGGCGGAACAGCTTGGCGCCGCTGGCGTTGACCTGTCCTCTGGTCTTGGTGGCGTGTGTTCCCTGTCGGGCGTTGGCCTGTTGCCGTACCATTGCCTGGTGTACCACCGTCTTGTTAGGAGGCTCTCCGAACAAGCGGTCGCTTATTTCGATGTGTCCGGTTACTTCTCCGGTCAGGTTATGGACTGGAATCTGCACTTCCTTAATTCCCCTTCCCAGACTTCTTTATCAGTACCAGACCGTTAACACCGCCCGGCACCGCTCCCTTGACCAGCAGCAGGTTGCGGTCGGGGTCTGCCCGGTAAACTTCCAGCTTACGTACGGTGACCTGTTTATTGCCCATGTGTCCCGCCATACGCGTCCCTTTGAAAACTCTGCCCGGGGATGTGCCGGCGCCTATGGAGCCGGCGGCACGGTGGCGGTCGGACTGGCCGTGTGTTTTCGGCCCACCCGCAAAATGGTGGCGTTTAACCACGCCGGCAAAGCCCTTACCCTTGGATATGCCGGTCACGTCCACCAGGTCGCCGGTTTTAAACAGGCTCACGTCAATTGTCTGCCCGATTTCAACCGTCTCCCCGTCGCTCACTCCGGACTCTCTAAGGTACTTGTATTTGCCCTTGGCGGTCAGATGTCCCCGCTTGGCTGTCTTGGCGCCTTTAGCTTCGCCAAAGCCAAGCTGAACGGCGTTATAGCCGTCTGTTTCGGTGTTTTTCACCTGGGTTATCGTGCACGGCCCGGTCTCAATAGCGGTAATCGCCGCTATCTTCCCGTCATCCGCGTAGACTTGGGTCATGCCCAGTTTTATGCCTAAAATCTTTTTCGTCATCTCTCTGGCTCTTCTTATTTTAATCTTTACAGCTTGATATCTATTTCCACCCCGGCGGGTAAATTGAGCTTGGTTAATGAGTCTATCGTCTTGGAAGTAGTTTCCACGATGTCGATAATACGCTTGTGGGTTCGAATCTCGAACTGCTCCTGCGAGTCCTTGTCAATAAACGGGGAGCGGATGACACTGAACTTCTGGATGTGGGTCGGCAGCGGCACCGGGCCGACCACAATCGCCCCCGTGCGCTCCACGGCTTCGACGATTTGTCCCGCGGACTGGTCAACCACCTTGTGGTCAAAACCCTTTAACTTGATGCGTATCTTCTGTTTAGCCATATTTATTAACCTACCACTTTTTCACTAATCTTGGCGGCCAGTTCCCCCGGCAGTTCCTGGTAGCGGGCAAACTCCATGGAATGGGTGGCTCTGCCCTGGGTCAGTGACCTGAGCCGGGTGGCGTAACCGAACGTCTCTGACAGAGGTATATAGCAGTGAACGATGAATGTATCGCCCTGCGTGTCAATCGTTTCGATGTGACCTCTCTTGGCGTTGAGGTCACCGATGATATCACCCAGGAATTGCTCCGGGGTGACTACTTCCAGTTTCATAATCGGCTCCAGGAGGACCGGACGGGCTTTGTTCATACCCTTTTTCAGCGCCATGGAGCCGGCCATTTTGAAAGCCAGCTCTGAAGAATCGACGTCATGGTAGCTGCCGTCATAAAGAGTGACCTTGATATCTACCACCGGATAGCCGGCCAGGATGCCGGTTTCCATGGCCTCTTTGACACCGGCCTGTACCGCGGGGATAAACTGCTTCGGTATCGTCGCTCCCTTAATCGAATCGACAAACTGAAAACCGCTGCCCCGCTCCACGGGCTCAAGCGCAAGCAGAACATGGCCGAACTGGCCGTGTCCGCCCGTCTGCCGGGCGAATTTCGCTTCCGTTTTTACCGCCGTTTGGATAGTTTCCTTGTAGGCCACCTGCGGGTTACCCACGTTAGCTCTCACCCCGAACTCGCTGATGAGTCGGCTGGTGATAACTTCCAGGTGAAGTTCGCCCATACCGGAGATAACGGTTTGTCCCGTCTCCCGGTTGTAGGCCACCTTGAAAGTAGGGTCCTCTTCGGTCAGCTTCTGCAGGGCGATGCCCATTTTATCCTGGTCGCCTCTCGTCTTTGGTTCGATGGCGACCGAAATAACCGGTTCCGGGAAACGGATTGATTCCAGCAGCACCGGTTGTGAAACGTCGCATAAAGTATCGCCGGTAAAAGTATTCTTCAACCCCAGTGTAGCCACGATACTGCCCGTGTCCGCTTCCTGCACTTCTTCCCGCCGATTGGCGTGCATCAGGAGCAACCGGCCGATACGTTCCTTTTTGTTCTGGACGGTGTTAAAAACCTGATCTCCCACCGTTACTTTACCGGAATAAACCCGGAAATAGACCAGCCGCCCCACGAAAGGATCGGAAACTACCTTGAATGAAAGTGCGGCAAAGGGAGCCTCGTCACTCGCCGGACGGGTTACGTCTGCCCCGTGGCGCGCGTCCGTAGCGTGTATCGGCGGCTTATCCAGCGGGGAAGGCAAGTAGCTGATAACTGCGTCCAGCAGTATCTGGACACCTTTATTTCTCAATGCGCTGCCGCAGAGGATGGGTACGCCTTTATTGGCTAAAGTGGCTCGTCTCAGGGCTTGTTTCATCTGTGAGGCGGAAACACTGGCTCCTTCGATGTAGGCTTCCATCATATCATCATCAACTTCAGCTAGCTTCTCAATCAGCAACTGGCGAAATTCGGCAAAGTTTGCTTGCTCTGACTCCGGTATCGCTATCTTTTCCGGTTCCGAGTCGGGGTCTCCGCTGAGGTACCACGCCTGGCTATCCACGAGGTCGATAACCCCCCGGAAAGTCTCTTCGCTGCCCAGCGGTATCTGCACCGGCAGGTACCGGGCGCCCAGCCGCTGTCCAATCATCTCCAGGGTACGCCTGAAATTGGCGCCCACCCGGTCCATTTTATTGATAAAACAAATTCTGGGTACGTGGTATCGGTCGGCCTGGCGCCATACCGTCTCTGATTGCGCTTCCACTCCGGCCACGCCGTCAAAGACGACCACCCCGCCGTCCAGGACCCTCAGGCTGCGTTCCACCTCGGCGGTGAAGTCAACGTGTCCCGGCGTATCGATAATGTTAATGCGGTGGTCATCCCAGTCGCAGGTGGTTGCCGCTGACGTAATGGTGATGCCGCGTTCCTTCTCCTGCTCCATCCAGTCCATCACCGCGGTGCCGTCGTGTACCTCACCTATCTTGTAGGTGCGGCCGGTATAATAGAGTATCCGCTCGGTGACGGTGGTCTTACCGGCGTCAATGTGAGCAATGATACCTATATTTCTGATTTTCTCTAAGGGAAAATTTCTAGGCACCGTTCTGGCCTCAACTAGTACTTGGTTTTTTGTCATCATATTGAAATTAATCCAGCACCCTCTCACCATCGGTAGTGGGCAAAGGCACGGTTGGCCTCCGCCATTCGGTGGGTGTCCTCACGTCTCTTGATAGTGGTTCCTTCTCCGCGCCAGGCATCGGTAAACTCGGCGGCCAGCCTGACGGTCATTGACTTGCCCTTCCGGTCCCTGGCCGATTTAAGCAGCCAGCGTATCGCCAGGAAAAGGCCGCGCTCCGGCTGGACCTCCACCGGTACCTGATAGGTGGCGCCCCCGACGCGCCGCGGTTTGACCTCCAGCAGGGGAGTGGCGTTTTTAATCGCCTGTTCTAAAGCTGTCACCGCGTCTTTGGATACCTGCTGTTCCAGTTGTTGCAGGGCTTCGTAAACAATTCTTTCCGCCGTCCGCTTCTTGCCTTGTTTCATTACTTTGTTCACAATTTTGGCAACGATGACGCTCTGGTATCTGGCGTCAGGGACGGTTTCTTTTTTTGGTGCTCGGGCTCTTCTTGGCATTCTGGACTCCTGTTACTACGCGATTATCGTTTTTCCTTGGGCATCTTGCTTCCGTACTTGCTGCGGCCCTGTCTGCGGTTGGCCACCCCGCTGGTGTCCAGGGTTCCCCGGACGATGTGGTAACGCACACCGGGCAGATCCTTCACCTTTCCGCCGCGAATCAGCACCACCGAATGCTCCTGCAGTTCGTGCCCTTCGCCGGGAATGTAGGCGGTTACTTCCATCATATTGGTCAGCCTCACCCGGGCGATTTTCCGCAGTGCCGAGTTAGGCTTTTTGGGGGTGGTCGTCCTGACCTGTGTGCATACCCCTCGCTTTTGCGGTGAGCCTTTGCCCTCGACCATCCGGTTCTTCAGCGCGTTGAAAGTAAATCGCAGCGCCGGAGATTTGGTCTTCTTGATGACCTTTTTCCGCCCTTTTCTGATGAGCTGGTTAATAGTCGGCAATTGTCTCCTCCTGCCCCACAATTTAATGGATGAGCCTCGGCTCATCCAACAAAACATTAGCCTTAGATGCTTGCTGTTTCTTCAGTCTATCGGCTAATTTTGAGTACTGGACACTAAGAATCAAGTATACTATAGTCACAGTTGGAATGTCAACACTTTATACTCACCGCTAATCACTAGGGTGTTAACAGCGCCCGGCTACCGGGGCGATACCGGTTTTAACGCATCAGACTATGACCCGGCGAGTATTTCCCGCAGCCCTTTCCCTTGCAGCTGACTCCACTGGTAGAGGACGGCCAGGTCAAAACCGATGCAGAAATGACTGACTCCCATATCGACGAATTCTTTGGCGCCTTCGAAGCTGTTCAGTTCCACCCGGGGGTGGACTCCCTTTTTCAGCGCCTTCTCTATCATGTCCCGCTCCACCCGCATGATTTCGGGGCTTCTCATTCCGCCCGCCTTGCTGACGCTCAGGGAGTAATCGCAGGGGCCGAACTGGAGCATGTCCACACCCTCGACCTCCATTATCTCGTCAAGCTGCTCCATGGCGGAGGCTTTTTCTATCAGTATCGTAATCACGGTTTCCCGCTGGGCTTCGACCCATGCCTGGCTGCCCACATCCACGAAATAGCCGGCGCTGCGCCTCACCGCGCAGCCGTGGCTGCCGCCGTCCTCCGGCGTCGCCGGTCGTACCGCCCGGATGCATTCCCTGACCTCATCCGCGGAATAGCAGTCGCTGAATATCAGGTTCTGTATGCCGGCGCCCAGTGACCGGGAAGTGATGAATATCCTCGGTTCCTGCTCTACCTTCATCATCGACGACATTTGCGGAAAAAGCTCCACCGCCCGGGCGAAGTTTTCCAGGTCACTCAATCCCCAGGCGGCGTATTCCCCGCTCAGTTCGATATAGTCGAAAGCGCCGGAAAGGCCGATCACTTCCACTATCTGCGGCGAAACGGACACCATGCGGGTGCCCAGAGTCGGCTTGCCGGCGTTGAGCATCTCTCTTAATACGTTCTTTTTCATTCGGTTGCCTCCTTTTACCCGGTATTTACGGGTGCTGTCTTTATTTGATATTTTTGGCCTCTCGCCTGGGCGTAGATTTCGGTCGCTCGAAACGAGCTTCTGACCAGCGGCGCCGAGGTGACGCCTTTAAACCCCATGTTTTTCCCCGCTTCCCGGTATTCGGCGAACTCCTCCGGGGGAATGAACTTTACTACCGGGTGGTGCTTTGCCGAGGGCTGCAGGTACTGTCCGATAGTCAGCAGGTCGCACCCGGCGGCCCGCAGGTCGCGCATCACCGCCCGCACCTCCTCCCCGCTTTCCCCCAGCCCCAGCATCAGGCCGGATTTGGTCACGATTTCCGGGTCGAACCCCTTCACTCTTGACAGCAGTTCCAGGGAACGCCGGTAATCCGCCTCCGGCCTTACCTCCGGGTAGAGGCGGGGCACCGTTTCAATATTATGGTTGATGACTTCGGGACGGGCTTTTGCCACTGTCTCCAGCGCTTCCGCCGAGCCGAGGAAGTCCGGTATGAGCACCTCGACGATGACCCCCGGGCGGTGGTCGTGCAATAGCCGGATTATGCGGGCGAAATGTCCGGCGCCGCCGTCGGGCAGGTCATCCCGGGTCACCGAAGTGATGACCACGTAGCTTAGTCCCAGTCTTTCGACTGCTTCCAGCAGGCGTTGCGGTTCCTCCCCGTCCGGCAGGTCGGGGCATCCCTTGGGCACCGCGCAGAACGTGCAGTGCCGGCTGCACACCTCGCCCAGGATGAGGAAGGTGGCCGTGCCCGCCGTGAAACACCCGCCGATGTTCGGGCAGTGGGCGCTCTCGCAGATGGTGCCCAGCTTTAATCCGCCGAGCAGGTGTTCCATGTCGGACATAACCTGCGGGTCGGCCGGGCGTTGCTTAAACCATGGCGGCAGTCTTCCGCTCATCGCCTTCCTTTAACGGTATAGGTGTTTTCGTCGCTATCTCAATTCGAAATATTTCGGCAAAATGGGAGAGCAGTCTTTCGGTCACCGTTGTCATGTCTGTTTCCCGTCCCAGCTTTCGGGAGATAGAGGTTGCCGTCCGGTCGGTAAAGCCGCAGGGATAAATCAGCGAAAAATGCTCCAGATTTGTGTTTACGTTCAAGGCAAAGCCGTGCATCGTTATCCACTTCTTCAGCCGGAGTCCGATAGCGGCGATTTCCTGATTATCCACCCAGACACCGGGGTGGTTTTTATCCCTGCCCGACTCTATGGAAAAGTCTTTCAGGGTTCTGATGATGGCTTCTTCCAGGTTGCGGATATAACGGTGGATGTCTTTTCCCCACCCCCGCAGGTCGAATATAGGGTAGCCCACCAGTTGCCCCGGGCCGTGATAGGTCACATCCCCGCCCCGGTCGATAAAGACCAGCGAGACCCCTTTTCGGGCCAACTCTTCCGGTGAAGCCAGGATATTTTCCAGTTTACCGGACTTGCCCACCGTTATCGTCGGCGGGTGTTCCAGCAGCAGCAGCGTATCCGGTATCCGTCCTTCCGCCCTCTCTTCGAGCAACTGCCTCTGTAGACGGTAGGCGTCCCGGTAACTGATTTGACCCGCCCGGTAGACGGCGCACCGCCGCCGAACCTCTTCGCTTGCCTGACTCAAAGGTTTTATATTCACATCCCCTTCGCTTGGCCGACTCAAAACCCCTTCACTTGCCTGACTCAAAGGTTTTGTATGCACATCCCCTTCACTTGCCTGACTCAAAGGTTTTGTATGCACATCCCCTTCACTTGCCTGACTCAAAGGTTTCATTTCTTTGACGGCGGGAAATGTATCGTTTCGCCAGTCACGTCCAGCGCCGCCTCCCGGAATGCCTCGGAAAGGCTGGGGTGGGAGTGTATCGTGGCGATGATTTCCTGCGGCGTCACGTCCAGTTTCATCGCCAGGGCGGCTTCGGCGATTAGTTCGGTGGCTTGCGGCCCGACGATGTGCACGCCCAGTATCTGGCCGTATTTCTGGTCGGTGACTATCTTTACCAGTCCCCGCCGCTCCCCTTTGATGATGGCCATACCGTTGGCGGCAAAGGGAAATTTCCCGGTCTGCACCTGGTATTCCCGGGCTCTGGCGTCCGCCTCGGTAAGCCCCACGCCGGCCAGTTCCGGCAGGGTGAAAACGCAGCGCGGCACTGCCTGGTAATCGATTGCGGTATCTTTGCCCAGGGCGTTCTCTGCGGCCACGACACCTTCTTCCATGGCGACGTAGGCCAGCATCATACCGCCCACGGCGTCACCGGCGGCGTAGATATTGGGTACACTGGTCGCCATGCTGTCGTTCACCTTGATGGCGCCTTTCTCCACGGCTACTCCGGCTTCTTCCAGCCCCAGACCGTCCAGGTTGGGACGGTAACCCACCCCGATGGCGACCACCTCTGCCACCAGTTTCTTCTCCCCCTCTCCGGTAACCACGGTGACCGCTTTGCCCCCCGCCGTGTCCTCGATGGCGCTCACTTTGGCGCCCTCGTATATTTCCACTCCGTCCTCTTTCAGGGCTTTACTCACCACTGCGGTCAATTCCACGTCTTCCAGGGGCAGGATATGGGGCAGCATTTCCACGATAGTCACCTTGCTGCCCAGCTTGGCCAGGATAGTGGCCATCTCCACGCCGATAACCCCGCCCCCTATCATCAGCAGGCTCTCCGGGACCCGTTCCAGGTCGAGCACGCTCTCGGCGCCGATTACGCCGCGGGGACTGTCCGCCCCCGGAATCGGCAGTGTTATCGGCCGGGCGCCGGTGGCGATGATTATCTTCTGCGCCGTGAGAACCTGTTTCTGCCCCTGCCCGTCGGTTATCTCCACCTGCATTGACGCCAGCAGCCGGGCGCGTCCGTTGATAACTTCAACCCCGTTTACCTTCAGCAGGCCCTGGACGCCGGAAACCAGCGTCGAAATAACGGTGCTCTTGCGCGCCATCATTTTAGCCAGGTCGATACTGACACCGGTAGTGGTTATGCCGTATTCCCCGGCGTTCTTGATTGACTCGTAAAGTTCCACACTGTGCAGTAGCGTCTTCGAAGGGATGCACCCGTGATTCAGACAGGTCCCTCCAAGTTTGTCCTCTTCGATGAGGGTAACCTTGCCGCCCAGTTGGGCGGCCCTTATCGCGGCGACGTATCCCGCCGGACCGCCGCCGATGATGATCAGTTCTCGTGCCTCCACGGTGTACCTCCCTGTTATGCGCTGATTAGCAGCCGGTATGGGTTTTCCAGCAGCTTGATGACGCCGGCCATGAACCCGGCGGCCACCGCTCCGTCGATTACTCTGTGGTCATAGGTAAAATAGTAGGTCATTATCGGCCGGATGACGATTTGCCCGTCCCTGACCACCGCCCGGTCGGTGATGGCGCCGGTGCCCAGGATGGCCGACTCCGGCTGGTTGATGATTACCGTCTCGAAGCGGTATCCGGCGCCGACGGCGCCTAGGTTGCTCAGGGTGAAGGTGCCGCCGCCGATATCGCCCGGCTGCAGTTTACCCTCTCTCGCTTTGGAAGCCAGCGCCTTTACTGTCTGGCTGATTTCTTTCAGTGATTTCCGGTCGGCGGCGGAGACCACCGGGACAATCAGCCCCTCATCCAGGGCGACGGCCACGCCGATATTGATGTCTTCCCAGATTTTAACTTCATTATCTATCAGGCTGGAATTGATCGCCGGGTGTTCTTTGAGCGCCCGGGCGACGGCTATCACCAGTAAATCGGTGTAGGTAACGCGGGTGCCGAGGGTGCTTTCCTGCTCCACCAGGTCCTGGCGCATCCTGACCAGCTGGGTCATGTCTATCTCACCCATGGCGGTGAGCTGGGCGGAGGTTGCCAGGCTGCGCTGCATGTGCTCGGCGATGGCCCCGCGCATCCCCCTGAGGGGTACGGTGCTCTTGACTCTTTTCTCGCCGGGGGCGCCTGCCGGGGCGGCCGTCACCTTGGGTCCTCCTGCTTTACCGGCAATCGCTTTTTCAATGTCTTCCCGGGTAATTCTGCCTCCGGGCCCGGTGCCGGTTACCTGCGTCACGTCGATGACGTGCTCCTCGGCCATCTTCCGGGCGACCGGTGATATTTTGACTCTCTCCCCTTTTTCGCCTGCGCTCACCGGTGGAGCGGCGGCTGCCTGGGGTGCGGCGGCGGCCTCGGCGGCGGTCGGTGCCGGTTCCGGTTGGGCGGTTTGCAGGGCGGCCAGTTCGTCTTGAGATTCGGCGATGATGCCTACCGCCGAGCCAACCGCGGCCGTATCGTCGGCATTTTTGATGATGTGGACAAGGCCGGCAGCCGGTGACTCCACGTCATACCTCAGCTTTTCCGTTTCAATCACCACCACCACCTGCTTTTCCGCCACCTGTTCCCCTTCCTGAACCTTCCACTCGATAATGGTAGCGTCGGCTACCGCCATGCCTAAACGTGGTACTATAATATCTGTTGCCATCTTTTCCTCCTGAGGCTAGTTTCTAAAAAAACCCTGGCTCACGGCCGCCCGTATCGTCCCTTCGATGTCGACCACGCGGGGGCCGTCTGCTTGCAGTCTTATCTCCACCCGGTCGGTGGCGGCTACCGTAATCTCTCTCTCTCCGTCCAGCGCGATTACCGACGGCTTGCAGAGTACCGTAACCTCTTCTCCCGGTTCTAAAATCTTCATTTCGGCCACCTCCACCTCGGCCACCAGTCCCGGCAGTACGGCTGCCTTTACTTTTATATCGCCGCTTCCCAGCCGGAGGTACATACCCTGCCGGTCGCCGGGTGCCACCGGGTGCAGGTTGCCCCCGATGCAGGTCATCCCGATGTTATTCGGCTCGGCCCGGGTGCAGACGATCTGCCTGACCTCGGCCAGCTTCCAGATTGCCCGTGAACCGGTGAAAAGCTGGTCTAGAACGACGACATCGACCAGTGCCATGTCGATTTCAGCACCGTTCTTGATGACCACCAGTCTTTTATGAATACTTATTGTCTCTTGTCCGTTCAGGAATTTTTGGGCGATGATCCCGGCGGCGATTCCCGCCGAGGTGGATTCGGTCATCACCGGGAAAACGTTGTTGGTGCCGGTGGATATCGGCACCAGAGGTACGTCCTGCTTTCCCTTGGCCACGTCCCGGTTGGTGCCGTCTCCGCCCAGGGTGACGATGCAGCCCGCCCCCAGCTCGCCCATCATCTCGGCCGCCTTGAGGCTGTCTTTAGACGTGTAGTCCATAACCATGTCCAGTACGGAGATTTTCGCCCGGACATTCTCGGTCAGCATCCCGTCCAGGGCTCTCTGTCCGAGGCTGTAATAGTCCGGCATGATAAGTATCTCGTCGACGCCGGTGGAATCGATACCGGTGATTATCCTTCTCATCAGGTTGGTTTTTTCGGTATTATCGGTCACGCTGGCATAAGCTACCAGCCGCCGGATGTCTTTTCCGGAGGCGGGATTGGCGATAATGCCCACTATGCTCACTTAATCAGCCCTGTCTAACTCGGCGCGGTTAACGCAATTGGGCATCGGCTCGCCTTTCAGACCGGCAATCAGGTTCTCTGCTCCCAGTACGCTCATGTCGGTTCCTGTCTGCCAGGTTCGCGCCCCGATGTGTGGAGTAATTATCAGGTTGTCCAGGGAGAACAGCGGATCATCCTTCGAAATAGGCTCTTCTCTGGTGACGTCTATCGCCGCGCCCCGTATCCGTTTATTTTTCAAGGCTTCGTACAGCGCGTCCTGGTCCACCACTTTCCCCCGTGAGGTGTTGACCAGCACTGCCGTTGGTTTCATGCAGGCCAGTTCCCTGGCGCCGATGAGGTGCTGCGTGTCGCTTTTCATCGGCACGTTGATGCTAACAAAGTCGCACCGGCCGAGCAGGGTTGGTATGTCCCCGACGTATTCTGCGCCCAGTTCTTCCTCGTCCTCTCTCCGGTTCCGGTTGTAGTAAAGTACCTTCATATCGAAACCGCGGGCACGTCTGGCCACGGCAGCGCCGATGCGCCCCATGCCGATAATGCCCAGCGTCTTGTGGTGGACGTCGAGGCCGGTCAGCGCCATCGGGCCCCACATTTTCCATTCCCCCCGCGCCGTCAGGTCGACCATTTCCACTATCCTCCGGGCGAAGGCGAGCATGATTGTAAAAGCCAGGTCGGCGGTGCTTTCGGTGACCGCCCCCGGGGTATTACTGACCTTGATGCCCCGTTTGGTCGCCGCCTTGGTGTCGATGTTGTCGTAGCCCACGCTCACGTTGGCGATCACCTTCAGCTTCGGGGCGGCGTCCATCACCTCACCGTCTATCGTATCGTCGCCCCAGAGCAGCAACCCGTCCGCGTCGGCCAGGTGGCGGATAAGCTCTTCACGGGGGATGGTATCCTCCTCCGGCCACACTTCATAATCAGCGTATCGGCCGATGATGTCGAGCGCCTCTTGCGCCATCGTTCTGGTGATGTATACTTTTGGTTTCGGCATTTGATATCTCCGGTAATCAGTCTCTTTATGAAATGTCGTCTCCGGCTACCGGCCGGCAAAATAAACGTTTTTCCCCGATACCGACAGCGGGATGCCGATTGCCAGGTCGGCGTCCATCAGTTTCATCCGGCGGGCAGCGGCGCCTATCGAGTACATCATGCGGTTGTCCACGTTAAAGTCACTGGCCGTCTTCACCGCCGAAGCCAGGGCGATGCCCAGATCCATCGACTGGAAATGGCACATCGGGCCGCTGGCGTCACCGCCGTCTATCTTTTTCGCTTTCAGTATTGCCTGGCAGTTATGGCCGCAGGCGCCGCAGTCGAGAGGTATCTCCGCCTTTTTAGGCTCGCCGGTAACGCCGATAATCAGCACTGCCGCTGACTGCCGGACGTCGTCGGCGTTCCTCTTAAAAAAGGCCAGCCTCTCCGGGTCGTCCTCATATCTTTTTTCCATGGCCCGGGCCAGCGCTTCCAGTTCGTCGGCGCCGTGTAAAATAAGCGTCTTTGTCGAATCCAGCCCCCTCGTTTTGGGGGAGGTGCGGCTGCTCACCGCCATCAACCGGGCGGCATCCAGTATCCCTTCTCTTTCCGCCTCATCCGAGCTTATTCGTGCCATGAATCGTCTCCTCCCTGCGGTTGAACTGCCTTTCTGTGTCGATATCCGGCAGCTCTAGCCGCTTATCGCGTCTATCGCCGCGATAAGCTGGTTTTCGTCGGGCATCCAGAAATCCTCCAGGACTACACCGTAGGGGACCGGGGTATCGGGCGCGTTGACCCTCTTTATCGGCGCGTCCAGGTAGTCGAAGGCCTCATCGGCGCAAATGGCGGCCACATGCCCGGCGAAGCTCCCCGTCACGTGTTCCTCGGTGAAGAGTATCAGCCGGCCGGTCTTTTTGACCGAATCCAGGACTGTCTGCTTGTCAAAGGGCACTATCGTCCGCGGGTCGATCACTTCCAGGCTGATACCGCGTTCCTGCTGCATTTTCTCGGCCACGTTCAGCGCCTTGCTTACCATGTAGGCGGTCGCCACCACGGTGATATCGGTGCCTTCCCGCTTGATTTCAGCCACCCCGAAAGGTATCGTGTAATCCTCGTCCGGCACCATGCCTTTCGGGCTGGTCCACATCAGCATCTTGTGCTCGAAAAACATCACCGGGTTATCGTCCCGGATGGCCGTTTTCAGCAGACCCTTGGCATCGCAGGGATTTGAAGGCAGTACGATTTTCAGCCCCGGCATGCACATCATCATCCCCTCCAGGCTCTGGGAATGCTGGGCGGCTGTCCGCCGGCCGGCCCCGCTGAGAGCCGTCATCACCAGGGGCACCGAAATCTTGCCCCCGAACATGTAGCGCATTTTGGTCATCCCGTTCATTATCTCGTCCCAGGCCACTCCCAGGAAGTCACAGAACCTCATCTGCGGGATGGGTCTCATCCCGGTTATTGCCGAACCGATAGCGGCCCCCAGGATGGCTGCTTCGGAGAGTGGTGTGTCCCGTACCCGGCCCGGGTACTTCTCGTACAAACCCCCGATTTCGCCCATCAGGCCGCCCATTTTGCCCACATCCTCTCCCAGGATGTACACCCTCTCGTCCCGCTCCATTTCCTCGGCCATCGCCTCGCCGACTGCTTGGCGAAAGTTTATCTCTCTCATTTTCCCCTCCTAGGCATATACGTTGTCCAGCGTTTCTTCCGGGTTCGGGAAAGGACTCTCCAGGGCGAACTTCACCGCTTCGTCCATTTCCGCCAGCGCCGCCTCGTCAATATCTTTGGCCTGCCCTTCGGTCAGCACCTTCATTTCCAGGAGTTTTTCCTGGAAGAGCTTTATCGGGTCCCGTTTCAGCCAGGCGTCAATTTCCTCCTGGGGCCGGTAAGTCCCGGAATCTCCTTCGAAGTGACCGTGGTAGCGGTAGGTTTTAGCCTCGATCAAAGTCGGTCCCCCGCCGCTCTTGGCTCTGGCCACCGCCTCTCCCATCACCTCGTGTACCGCCATCACGTCCTGTCCGTCCACCACCACCCCGGGAATCCCGTAGCCCACCGCCCGGTCGGCAATGTCGTGTATTGCCAGGGAACAGGTCGTCGGCACCGATACCGCCCAAAGGTTATTTTCACAGACGAAAATTACCGGCAGGCACCAGACCGCCGCCAGGTTGATGCCTTCGTGGAATCTCCCGATGTTGGAGGCGCCGTCGCCGAAGAAGACGACGGTTATCTGGTCGGTGCCTCTCATTACCGCGGAAAGACCGGCTCCGGTGGCCACCGGTATTCCTGACCCCACGATACCCGCCGCCCCCAGCATGCCGATGTCCAGGTCGGCGATGTGCATCGAGCCGCCCTTGCCCAGGCAGTAGCCGGTTTTTTTAGCGAAAAGCTCCGCCATTGCCCTCTTCGGATCACCGCCCTTGGCAAGCAGGTGCCCGTGTCCGCGGTGGTTACTGACAATGTAGTCCTCCGTCCTCAGGTGCGCCAGCGCTCCGGAGGCAATCGCCTCCTCCCCGATGTAGAGGTGGACGCTGCCGGGGATGTTTCCCGCCTTGAATTCGGTGGAAACTCTTTCTTCGAAACGGCGGATACGGACCATGGTGCGGAACATGCTGATTAACTTCTCTTTTTCTATTGCCATTCTGTTTTCCTCTCCCGTCCTGGTAATATTGCTCCGGGTGCCGCGGAGGGCGGCAGCTGTTCTGGTATGCCTCCGCCGGCCTTCTAGACTGATCTTTTCGCCAGGTCTTCAAGCATGATATCAGCGGCTTCTATGGCCGACATGCCATCCTTAATCCCCAGTTTTTTCGCCAGCTCATTGATTGCGGATACTTTGCCCTGCTCGTAGGTGCTGGTGCCGTTGCCGATTTTGGCCGACATGGAGGACACGGCCACCGCCGGGATATCCCACTTGTCCAACCCCTTCATTCCGGCGATTCCGGCATCGTTCTTGCCGATACCGGCGTCATTGCTGACCATCCCTTTTATCTTCAGGTTAGCCATGTACTCGCAGGCGTTGACACCACCGTGCGAACCGGTGATGATGATATCCATATTGTTGTCCTGTTTAACTTCGGAACTGGTATCCATGACTACGATTCGGGCTTTTCCCATTTCCTTGACGACTTTTCGTTTGTCTTCCGGCATCTGCTTGTCACCTCTTTCTTAAATCCAGGCCGTTGTTATTTTACTCAACCGTTCTCAAACATCCGGTCGGCGGCATCCCTGGCGGGTATCCCTTCCTTGATGCCCAGTTTCCGGGCCGCCTCGTTGGCTGCTGAAATTACACCACTGTAATAGGTGTCCACCCCGACGCCGATTTCAGCCGACATGCTGGATACCGCCGCCGCCGGGATACCCTGTTCGTCCATCAGTTTCAGGGCGGCGATTCCGGCGTCCTCAAGTCCCCCGCCGGCGTCATTGCCGATCATTCCCTTTACCCCGGATTCAATCATCATCTCTCCCACGTTGATGCCGCAGTGGGAACCGTCCACCATCACGTCACCCCGGTTCTCTTCGGTCAGTGACGTCGCCGAATCGGCAATCACTATCCGGGATTTTTCTGATGCTCTCACTATTTTGTGTATCTCGTGAATCAAGGTTGTCCCCCCTTTCAGATAATTATTTAAGGCACCTTTATTATACTACTTTATTGGTGTGACCGGTTCAAAACTTTAGAATCCGGCTATCCCCGCCCGGTGACCGGCTCAAAACTTTGGAATCAGGCTATCCCCGCCCGGTGACCGGTTCAAAACTTTGGAATCAGGCCATCCCCGCCCCGTGTCCGGCTTAAAAGTAAGGAAAGTGAACCCCGGATTTTAACCGTAATGTTCACTTCCTTCCTTTATATATTGTACAGCCTCGGAAAACCTGGTGCCGTTTAATACCGGCCGGTCGGTAAAAAGAGTTGCCGCTTGCCGGCAACTCTTTTTCTCCCAAATATCCCTGCGCATACTACCCTGCGCCCGACCATTTTGTCAAGAATTTCCACCCGTAATCCGGGCGAACTCCGGGACTGGCCGCTCCCCGGAAAATATTGAAATATCAGATGAAGCAGAGCATTCTTTTCGGGTTCTCCACGGTAATGGCATTCACCTGCTCCCCGGTGATACCGGCGTTAACCAGCATCGGCATAACGTACCGGGAAATATGGTCGTAGCCCACGCCGCCGTAGCGGGCACGCTGGTACTTATGGCAGACGTCATGGGAGATGAGAATCTGGTTCAGGTACCCCTCCCCGATCAGCGCCCGGATTTCTTCCGCCCGCCCGCTGTCGCTGGGGATGCTGATGAATGAATTTTTATACAGGTTCACCGGCGCCGGTCCGGGCCAGCCGAAGCAGTCGTATTCGAGATAGCAGCCGGCTTTAGCCACCCGGCAGCGTACGTCGTGGTCGCGTACCCGGATGTCGATGTGGCTGATGACGGTGCGGCTCAGGTCGGCGTCGGCGTCGCTCAGAATCTCCAGTATTTCCAGTACCGCTTCGTTATTCTGGCGTCCCGGGTGGATGTTTAATGATGCTCCGGTAATCCGTTGCGCCCGGGCGGCGGCCCGCATTGCCTTTTTTTCATTAGCCGCCAGCGGCCAGGAACAGCCTATCTCGCCGATGATTCCCGCCCGTATCCCGCTTTCCCCGACGCCGGTATTGACGTCGCGCACGATTTCTTCAGTTATTGCCTCTTCTGACCTGGCGGTCATGTCCGCCGGGTGTGACGTGGCCAGGTAATGTCCTGACCCCATGATAATGTTCAGCCCGGTGGCCTTGGAGACGCGCACCAGCGCTTCCGGGCTGCGCTGGATACCGATGTTGGTAACGTCGACGATTGTCCCCCCGCCGGCTTCTTTGAAATGCGTCGCTTCGCCGATAGCTTCCGCCTCGTCCATCAGGTCCATGTTGTCCACGTTCTGGGAACGGTGGTAGCTCAGCCAGTGCAGCAGTTCCAGATTGACCGGCTGGTGCGCTTTCACCCGGTCGTCTTCGTCCTCCGGCTCGTTGAAATTGGCCGTGACGTGTTCCATGATGAGGTGCTCGTGGGGTAGTGTAACCCCCAGTTCTTTGCCCTCGATCGGCCCCAGTACCGTCATTGCTTTTCCGGCGAATTTTGAAACAGACATATTTTGCTCTCCTTGTTCGATGAATTATTAAATCAGGTATCTTATAGCTGCCCCTTCTTTTCCGGCGAATTATTGACGCCGGCGTCTTTGGCTTCCCTTTCTTTTTTTTAGATACCGTCCGGCGGTAACTTGATTATTCGTCCCAGTCGTTCAGCGCCGTAATCGCCTCGCGGAGGACTTCGACGGATTGTTCGGCGGTATTGACGTCCAGTATTTCGTACGGCGAATGGCTGTACCTTCTCGCCATCAGCAGGTAAATGGAATCCATTTCCGGGTTTATCTCGTAGGCCATGTGAACATCGTTAAAAGTACCCGTGGCGGCGCAGACGCCGAAAGGTATACCCAGTTTTTTGGCCGCCCCGCCGAGCAGCTTTTGCAGCCGCGGGCTGGCGAAATTCACCGACGCCGGGTAGAGCACCCCGCCCCCCGGCTGGGTGAAAGACAGCCGTATCACGCCCAGCCCCTCCCGCAGCGGGAAGGCTTTTTTCGCGTCCGGTACGGCATCCTCGGCAAAACCCGTGTCCGTGGCGATAACCCAGTCCGGCCGCAGCTTCCTCAGGACGTGCCTCATGCCGTAACTGCCTATCTCCTCCTGTACCGTGCCGATGAAATAGACGTCGTGACGCGGTTTTTCAGGCATCCGCCGTGCCAGCTCCACCAGGACACTGCAGCCCGCCCGGTCGTCGATTGACGGACTGGCCAGCAGGCTTTTGTCATCGTCCAGCCACTGCGGCGGCGTGGCGAAGACTATCGGGTCGCCCGGAGAAACGTATTTTTGCCGTCCCCCGACGTCAATCCACAGCGGCTTATCGCTGCCCGACTCAAAATGGGCGCTCGTCGAGCAGACCACTCCGGGGACGTCCCTCTCTTCGCTCAGGATGAGCACCGGGATGCCGGGCAGGGTGCGGAAGTCAATCCAGCCCAGCTTATCAAACCAGACAAACTCGTCTACTTTCAGCACGGCCATAGTGACCTGGTCCATGTGGGCGGCTATCGCCAGGGAACGCTTTCCCTCCGTCCCTTTCTTCCGGGCAATCAGGTTACCCATCTTGTCGATGTGTATTTCGTCGACGTGCTCTTCCAGTAATTCCTTCAGCCGGTTGGCGACGCGGCTTTCATGTCCGGTAGGGCCCGGTATCTGGACCAGTTCGTAAAGTAAATCACCAATCATGGCTGACTCCTTCGTCGGTTTTTCCCTGGGGCAGGCGGGATTCGGCAGGCTCCGTTTCGGGGTCGACCGCCGGTGAATGATAATTGCCCGTTTAGCCAGCAATCATAGCACTGACCCTCGGTCGCGTCAAGCTGTTCGGCCACCCGTCCGGAGTTCAATACCCGGCCGGTTATGCGCTACACTTGGAGCAACACCGGCGTAGCTCAGTGGTAGAGCCGCCGTTTTGTGAACCGCAGGCTACGTTCAATGGCAGACGGGAAAGCGTTGAGATGGTACAACGCCATACTAGGTCAGTCACGTTTCAGGATAGTTTGAAGTTCTATAAGGGCGTATTAAGTTAGTGAAGTTTATAACGGTTATCAGCCGTTGTCAGCTATACTAATTGTCCTTGAATCGCTCCTTTAGTATCTCCTGAATCTTCTCATCTACTGTTTCTGCTTCTTTAACTACCCGACTCATCTCATGCTTCAGTTTTCGGAATTCTTCAATGTAGTAACTACTGTATAGTTGTCTTCCTTTCCTCCAACCCATGAGCCAAGCTATCAACAACCCAAAAATGGCAATTGGTGCCACAATCGTCGTGCTAGCCCCTCCAAATAGAAGGAAAACGACGAGGATTAGTACGGCAAACAGCGCTACGGCAACATCTAGGTCCCACCTTCCTGAGTTTGCTCTATCCCTTGCCGTCTGGGAAGCTATACGTTCCATTTCAGTTATAGCTTGTTTTTCTGCTTCTGATTCACTCATAGTAACTTCCTAAAACAATACCTCAATTATCGTATCCTAACACTACTTCACATTTCGGGAGATTGTCAATACTAAAGAACAAACACTTTCACCAAGTCTAATTCCAGGTTCGCATTAGCTACAAAGGATAAATCCCTCACGACCGGACACAGACACGCCGGAATCTCGCTACAGGGCTTCCCGCAAGGCTAAGAACGGGTGTATAAGACGTTACGGGCATATCTGAAATAGTTGGTAGATATGAAGGAATGTCACCGGGGAAGTGTCTTCTCATAGATTTGACCTATATCCAGCAAAATGTTAAGCAAAACACTGGCAATCGTGGACTTTCAAGGCAAGATGGACTAAAATCAATACAACGCCAGCGTAGCTCAGTGGTAGAGCAGCGGTTTCGTAAACCGCAGGCCAAGAGTTCGACCCTCTTCGCTGGCTCCATTTTTTTGGAGTAGGCCATGGCCGGGTTATTTTTCGGGACGGCGGGCATACCCCGCAGCACCCGTCCTGAATCTACCGTCTCCGGTATCGAACGTATCGTTGAGCTTGGGCTCGACTGCATGGAGATAGAGTTTGTCCGGGGAGTGCGGATGGGGGAAGACAGTGCCCGGCGGGTAGCTGAGACGGCTGACCGGCTCGGCGTCAGGCTCTCGGCGCACGCTCCTTACTTTATCAACCTTAATTCCCATGAACCGGAAAAAATCACTGCCAGCCAGGAAAGAATTCTGCAAACGGCCCGTATCGCCCACCTCTGCCACGCTCACTCTGTCGTTTTCCACGCCGCTTTTTACTTGGGTGACCCGCCGGAAAAAGTCTATCGGACCACCCGTAATTATCTCGCCGAAATAATGAACCGGCTGAAGCGGGTAAACAATCCCATCCTGGTCAGGCCGGAGGTCACCGGTAAACCCACCCAGTTCGGCGATATTGAAGAGGTGCTCGGCCTCAGCGCCGAACTGGAAAGAGTCGCTCCCTGCATCGATTTTTCGCACTGGCATGCCCGTACCGGCCTCTTCAATACCTACCCGGAATTCAAATCTGTCCTGCTCCGTATCGAAGAACGGCTCGGCCGCGAGGCGCTGGAGAATATACACATCCATGTCGCCGGCATCCACTACGGTAAAAAGGGAGAATTGAGGCACCTTAACTTTGCCGATTCAGATTTCAACTACCGTGATTTCCTCCGCGCCCTGAAGGATACCGGTGCCGGCGGTACGGTTATTTGTGAAAGCCCCAATCTGGAAGAAGACGCCCTGCTCCTGCAGGCGGCGTACCGCAGCCTCTAGATACGGATTTGCCCGTTCCCGGCATTCCGGAGGACGCTCCTCCGGTAACGGGGTCATCGTGCCGCCATTTCAGCCAAAACGCCGGTAATCACATCCCAGTATCGGCGGTGTTTTTTCCACCTTCAACGGGCCAGTATATGCCAGAAAAAGCGCCCTGCAGGGCAGAAAAGTTACCCTTAACCGCCAAGAAACCGTATCAGCCAACATGCCGAATAAACCGTTCGCCCATCAGGAAGTTTGACAGGTTCTCCCATTTTTTGCTATATTAGCACGAAGGATTTTCACATTAGAGCGCTTCCGTTAGGCGCGGTTTGACGCTCAAAATTGATGAAAAGGGAGTTGGAATAGCATAGAATAGGCAACTAACGGACAGAGAAATTTCCTTAACTTGCTTCTGCCAAATTAGCCGTCGTATTCCATCGCTAGAATCACTCTAAACTTTCCCCACTGATTTTACCGATTATCGGATTATTGCTGCGTTTATTGACCGGGAGGATAAAATTGTCTGAAAACGGAAGTAAAATATGGTGCCGGAACCTGTGGAAGGTATTTGGTCCTCATCCTGATGCAATTATCGATTCGGCCAGTGCCGGTTCCACCAAAGAGCAAATACTGGAAGAGACCGGGCATGTCATCGCCGTCAAAGACGTTTCCTTTGAAGTAAAAGAAAACGAGATATTCGTTGTCATGGGCCTTTCCGGCAGCGGTAAATCAACCCTTATCCGCTGTATAAACCGGCTCATTGAGCCTACCAGAGGCGCCGTGTGTATTGAGGGTGATGATATCGCCCAGATGGATGACGCCGACCTGAGGTATCTTCGCCGCCATAAATTGAGCATGGTGTTTCAGAACTTCGGCCTGCTGCCTCACCGCACGGTGCTGGATAACGTTGCCTTCGGCCTGGAAGTCAGGGGAGAAGGCCGGAAGGAAAGGCACGAGAAAGCCCTGCAGACACTGGAACAGGTGGGGCTGAAAGGGTGGGAGAAAAACCATATCCATGAACTTAGCGGCGGTATGCAGCAGCGTGTCGGACTGGCCCGGGCGCTGGCTTCGGGAGCTGAGACGCTCCTCATGGACGAGGCTTTCAGTGCCCTCGACCCACTGATTCGCCGCCAGATGCAGGATGAGTTCTTGAATCTGCACACCACGGTGAAGCGGACGGTGATTTTTATCACTCACGACCTCGCTGAAGCACTGAAGCTTGGCGATCGCATTGCCATTATGCGGGACGGTGAAATCGTCCAGATCGGCAGCCCTGAAGAAATTGTTACCAGACCGGCCGATGACTACGTCAGCGAATTTGTCCGGGATGTCCCTATGGGGAAAGTACTCTCCGCGCAGACTATTATGGAGCAGCCTTCCACGGTGATTCAAAGCGACCAGAGTATTGAGGACGCCATTGAAGCCATGAGGCTGAAAGAAGGCGATTGGACTTTCATTATTGATGCTACCGGGAGGGTTAAAGGCACCCTGACACTGGAAGATGCCCGCGTCGCTGCGGGTAAGGGGCTGTCCAGTGCGGGAGAGGCCGCCCGGTCGGAGTTTGCCAGCACCGCGCCGGATGTCACCCTTGAACAGTGCCTCAGTCTGGTAACGGGAGAGAGTAATATCCCGGTGGCGGTCGTGGATGATGAACGCCGCCTGCTCGGGATCA
Source organism: uncultured bacterium (assembly GCA_965369965.1). Taxonomy (GTDB): domain Bacteria; phylum Chloroflexota; class Dehalococcoidia; order Dehalococcoidales; family RBG-16-60-22; genus JACZSH01. Next base: position 72,836 of record CBDUSH010000001.1, read on the forward strand.
TCACCCGGCCGGCCCTCTTTGAAGCTATCCAAACGGACAGCACCAGTAATGACAAACAGAACTGACCGGTCGGGCGTTTCAGAATTACCCCTTAGAAAGGTGAAAGAATATGTTTGAGTTTCCGGAAGCCCTGGTTATCGGTAGAAGTATATCAAAATGGATTGACCAGATGGTGGACTGGGTGGTCGTTAACTGGGATCCCTTTTTCTCGGCAATTAACATCGGGGTGCTGCGCATCCTGGTTCCCTTTCAGGAATTTTTGCAGTGGCTTCCCTGGTGGTTTGTTATCATTATGGTCGGTATCCTCGCCTGGCGCATGGTAAGTATGAAATTCGGCATTGTCGCTGCCGGCTTACTGCTCGTGACGGCTTTCCTGGGGCTGCTTGACCTGGCCATGATTACCCTGGCCATCGTTTTAACGGCGGCTCTGCTCTGCGTGGTCATCGGCCTGCCGGTGGGCATCGCCGCCGCCAAGAATAACCGCTTTGACAGTATTATGCGGCCGATACTGGACAGTATGCAGACCATGCCCAGCTTTGTTTACCTTATCCCGGCGCTGATGCTCTTCGGACTGGGCAAGACACCGGCCGTCATGGCAACCATGATTTACGCCCTCCCTCCCATTATCCGCCTCACCAACCTGGGTATCAGGCAGGTGGACCCTTCGGTGGTTGAAGCCGGGCGGGCTTCCGGTACCACTTCCTGGCAGTTGCTCAGTAAAATCCAGATACCTCTGGCCCTGCCTACCATTCTGGCCGGCTTGAACCAGACCATCATGATGGCGCTGGCCATGGTGGTTATCGCTTCCATGATTGGCGCCAGAGGCCTGGGTATCGAGGTGCTTAACGGCATCGCCCGGCTGGAAGTGGGCCGGGGATTCCTCGGCGGTATCAGTATCGTCTTCCTGGCCGTCATTCTAGACCGTATCAGCCAGGGATTTGCTTCCCGTAAATCGCAAACCCGTTCCATTTCCGGATAATTAATTTAGCTTCTTTTACAGAACGAAAATTTGAGAGGAGGTGAACCGGACACAAAAAATAGATTTGTCATGTGAGTTATATTACGGCCTGAACAAGGTCTAATCAGGATATAAATATATAATTTAGGAGGTAACCTATTCATGAACGGAAAGCGTCATAAGACGCACAGACTGATATCAATCACCATGTTATTGCTGGTGGCGGCATTGGCGCTGGGAAGTGTTCTGGCCGGCTGTGCGGAACCTACCCCGGCTCCAGCGCCCGCTCCCGCACCAGCGCCCGCCCCTGCCCCGGCTCCGGTTCCGGCTCCCGCCCCCGCTCCGGCGCCCGCGCCCGCTCCGGCACCGGCTCCCGCTCCCGCCCCGGAAGAGCCTGAAGAAAAGCCTACCATCAAATTTGCCGATACCCAGTTTGAATCCCTCTGGATTAACAACGCCATCGCCAAATTTGTCATCGAGGAAGGCTACGGCTACCCGGTGGAGACCATCGAGATGACCACCCCCATCTTCCAGGTAACCCTCGCCAAGGGTGAAATCCACGTGATGATGGAGTTATGGTCGCAAAACCTTCTCGACTGGTATAACGAGGAAACCGCCGCCGGGAACATTGAGGACCTGGGTATGACCTATGAAGGCGGTCCCCAGTTCTTCATTATTCCCCAGTGGATGCACGAGGAATACGGTATCAACACTATCTTCGACATGAAAGACCACTGGGAGCTCTTCCAAGACCCGGAAGACCCGGATAAGGGCGCGTTCATCAACTGCGTCATCGGCTGGCAGTGCGCCGAAATCAACGAAGTGAAGCTGGAAGCGTACGGCCTGACCGAATACTACAACATCATCTCGCCGGGCAGCTCCGGAGCCCTGGACGCCGGTCTGTCCGGTCCGCAGAAGAAGGGCAAACCCGTATTCGGCTATCACTGGTCGCCCACCGCCATCATGGGGGCCTATGACTGGTACATCCTGGAAGAGCCGGAATATGACGCCGCCATCTGGGATGAAATCACCGCTGCCCGTGAGGACAAGAGCCTCAGGCCCCTCTCTGAAGCTACCGCCTACGAGACAATACCCACCAACAAGGGCATCCACCCCAGCCTCCGTGAGATTGCCCCGGACGTCGTCGCCATGCTCGAGAAAATGAACGTCAGCGTGCAGCCCATCAACGTCACCGCTGCTTGGGCTTCGGAAACCGATGTTCAGGACTGGGAGTTGGCCGCCATCTACTACCTGGAGAACTACGAAGATCTCTGGTCCACCTGGGTCACTGACGAGGCCTACGCCGGGATAAAAGACGCCTTGGCGGCACAATAGTTTCGTGATGTTCGGCGCCTCCGGATTTTATCCGGGGGCGCCGGCGCTTTTTCGCCATTTCACGCCTCGCAGACACTAATCTTCTTGTTCAATCCAAAACTTTCGGGTCGGCAAAACCTTTTCTTTCTCAATCCAAAACTTTCAGGTCTGTAAAATGTAAAACCCTCTCTCCGGGTATCCTGCGCCGGGCCGCCTCGTTTTCCTATTGGTAATGTTTCTGTTATACTTAATGGAGTAGTTGATAACCGTTATTTTGAGGTGAAACGTGAAACCGAGTTGGGGACGTAACAGTTTAATATATATCGCCATTCTGCTGGCGGCGGTGGCTCTCTTCTCTTATCTGCTGCCTTCGGCCGAGAAGCCGGAAGAAGTACCCTTGAGTAAAGTCATCGCCATGTCGCAGAGCAACGAAATTGCCCGCATCGAGATTGAAGAGGCGCAGCTTCTGGTGACCACCATTGGCGGCACCGAACTGATAACCTTCAAGGAAAGCAACTCCAGTATCTACGAGATCGAAGGGCTGGACCTCGATGGAATAGTAGTTGACATAAAAGGCTCAACAGGTATCAACTGGGGCGGGTTGCTGCTGAATTTCCTGCCCCTGATAATATTTGGCGGTCTCCTGTTTTTCCTCTTCCGCCAGGCGCGCGGCGCCAACAGCCAGGCGATGAGCTTTGGCCGCAGTCGGGCGCGGTTATTCCCGGCCAACCGCACCACGGTTACCTTTGATGACGTGGCCGGGGTAGAAGAAGCCAAGGAAGACCTTCGTGAAGTGGTCGAATTTCTGAAAGCGCGGGAGAAATTCGAGCGCCTGGGGGCGCGTATTCCCAGGGGCGTCCTGCTCATCGGCCCTCCCGGCACGGGAAAGACCCTGATGGCGAGAGCCATCGCCGGCGAAGCTGATGTACCCTTCTTTTCCATCAGCGGCAGTGAATTCGTGGAGATGTTTGTCGGCGTCGGCGCTGCCCGGGTGCGTGACCTGTTTGACCAGGCCAAGCGAAACGCGCCCTGCATTATCTTTATTGACGAAATTGACGCCGTCGGGCGCCACCGCGGCTCTGGTCTCGGCGGCAGCCATGATGAGCGCGAACAGACGCTCAATCAGATTCTGGTGGAAATGGACGGCTTTGAGACCGGCACCAGCGTCATTGTCCTTGCCGCCACCAACCGGCCTGACATCCTTGACCCCGCCCTGCTCCGCCCCGGACGTTTTGACCGCCGGGTGATTATGGACAAACCTGATATCACCGGTCGACTGGCCATCCTCAAGGTCCATGCCAGTGGTAAGCCCCTCGAAAAGAAGGCCGACCTGGCAGTCCTGGCCAAAAGCACCATCGGCTTCAGCGGCGCTGATCTGGCCAACCTGATCAACGAGGCGGCTATCATGGCTGCCCGGCGCGGTAAAAAAGCCATCGGCCTGAAAGAATTTGAGGAATCCGTGGACCGCGTCATTGCCGGCCCGGAAAGAAAGAGCCGCCGCATAAACCCCCAGGAAAAGGAAATAACCGCCTATCATGAGGCCGGACACGCCCTGGTGGCGCGGATACTGCCTAACGCTGACCCGGTGCACAAGGTTTCCATCGTGGCGCGCGGTATGTCTCTCGGTCACACCCGCCAGCTGCCCACCGAAGACCGCTATCTCATGACCCGGGCTCAGTTCAAGGATACGCTGGCCACCCTTCTCGGCGGCCAGACGGCTGAGGAACTGACCTTTAACGAGATTACCACCGGGGCGCAGAACGATATTGAACAGGCCACCAAGCTGGCCCGGGCGATGGTCACCACCTTCGGCATGAGTGAAAAACTGGGCCCACGCACCTTCGGGCACCGCGAAGAGATGATCTTCCTGGGGCGTGAAATCTCCGAACAGAGGGACTACAGCGATAAAATTGCCGAACAGATAGACGACGAAGTTTTTCGTATCATCCACGAAGCGCATCAGGTGGCGCGGCAAGTGCTGACTGAAAACAAGGCAAAACTGGTCCTCATGGCGGAAACCCTCATTACCCGGGAAACGCTGGAAGCTAAAGACATGGACGACATCTTCGGTGATAAACCGCCGCGGCCCGCCCGGAAAAAGAAACTGGCCACAACCACTCCGGCGCCCATTGAGCCGGCGGCGGAAACCGAAAAGGAAGTCAAACCCGGCAAAACCACCGCCGTGCCCCGCCTTGTCCCCAAACAGACCCCGGCTGACTAGCCGCTCGCCGGGCTATTTGTCCCGGGTAATAATGAAATCGGCGAGCGTTTCCATCACCGGACGGCTGCTGCTCTCCGGCAGTTGACTCAGGATTTGCCGTGCTTTGTGGCAGTAGCCGGAAGCGATTTTGTAGCATTCGTCGGTGATTGACGAGTTACACACCATGTCTATCGCCCGGGCGATGTTTTGCTCCCGGTCGATGTTATGAAACACTTTCGTTATCGGGTTGTCCTGGGGATAGTGCTCCGCGAGCAGCATGGCGGGCAAGGTCAGTGTTCCCTGTGCCAGGTCGGAGCCAACCGGCTTCCCCAGCGCCTGCTCGGTACTGATAAAATCAAGAATATCATCCACCACCTGGAAAGCGATGCCCAGGTTATAACCGTACTCTTTCAGCAGGCAGACGGACGCCTCCGGGGCTTTGCTCAGGATAGCTCCTGATTCCGTCGATAAAGAAAACAGGGAAGCGGTCTTGCCGGAGATTCGCTGGAAGTAGTCTTCCTGGGTCTGGTCCGCCTTGAACGCCCCCAGCAGCTGGTTGATTTCTCCGCTGGAGATGGTAGCCAGCGTCTGCGAGAAAAGCTTGGTTACCCGCGGGCTTTGCGTATCGGACACCGCCTCGCCGGCCTTGGCAAACAGGTAGTCCCCCAGCAGGATGGCGGTCTCCCCGCCCCATATCTTGTAAATGGTGGCTTTACCACGCCGCACGTCCGACTTGTCAATAGCGTCATCGTGCACCAGTGTCGCCGTATGCATGAGTTCGACGGCAGTCGCCATCGCCAGCAGGTATTCCAGGTTGTAATTGTAAAACTTACCGGCCAGTAACGTCAGCGCCGGGCGGATTCCCTTGCCGGTGCTCTTGACCACGTAACCCAGTTGCTCGGAAAGCCAGTCAAAGTCAACCCGGGTAATCGCGTTCAGATTATCCTTTACTTTGCCCAGGTCGTCCTGGATAAAGCTGAATATCTCACCGAGCTCAAGCGCTCTCTTTTCTTTATGGTCCATAATCTTTCCCCAGCCGTTTTGTTTCCTCTTCCACCAGGCTGTCATCCAGTTTGAAAAATAGCGGCTGGGGTTCCGGCAGCTTTTGCCCCGGCGGCGGCGGCGGCGCCTGCCAGCCCTGGTCTGCCACCTTACCCTCGAAGCCGAGCAGTTCGTGCAGCTTCTGCGAGCTGAAAGGCAGGAAGGGGTAAAGCATTGTTTTCAGATGGCAGATTATTTCCAGGCAGACGTAGAGCGATTTCGCCGCGTCGTCGCGGTTTTCCTTGATCGCTTTCCACGGCGCCTTGTCGTCGAGGTAACGGTTGGCCCGGTGGGCCAGTCCCATCGCTTCGGTGATTGCCTGCTTGAAATGGCAGCCGTAGAGAAGCTCGTCCACCTTCTTCATCGTCTCCGCGGCCGCTTTCACCAGCGCTTTGTCCTGGCCGTCGTACTCGCCAACCGCCGGAACGGCGCCGTCGTAATTACGGTAGGTAAAGGTGAGAACGCGGTGCACCAGGTTGCCATAGGTCGCCACCAGCTCGTCGTTATTTCGTCGGACAAACTCACGCCAGGAAAAATCGGTGTCCCCCATTTCGGGCATGTTTATCGAGAGCAGGTAGCGCAACGGGTCGGGTTCATATCTCTCCAGGTAATCCGGCAGCCAGACCGCCCAGTTGTTACTCGTGGAAAGCTTCCTGCCTTCGATGGTCAGGAACTCGTTGGCCGGCACGTCGTAAGGCAGGTTCAGGTCATGGCCGTAGCCCAGCAGTATCGCCGGCCAGATGAGGGTATGAAAGGGGATATTGTCCTTGCCGATGAAATAATAGCTCTTCACCTTGCTGTCCTGCCAGAAATCACGCCATTTCTCCGGATTCCCGCTGGACTTGGCCCACTCCACAGCCGCTGAAAAATAGCCGATAACCGCCTCGAACCAGACATAGATCCGCTTATCGGCGTAACCCTCTATCGGTATCTCTACCCCCCATTTGAGGTCGCGCGTTATCGCCCTGTCCTTGAGACCGTCCTCAAGGTAGCGGGTGGAAAAATTGAGCACGTTCGGTCGCCAGTGCTTCTGTTTTTTAACCCAGTCCATGAGCTGGTCGTTGAAGGCGGACAGCTTCAAAAAGAAATGCTCCGAATCCTTGAAGACGGGCGTGGTACCGCACAGGCGGCAACGCGGATTAACCAGTTCCACCGGGTTCAACGGCTTGCCGCAGGATTCACACTGGTCGCCGCGCGCCCCGGGCGCGGCGCAGAACGGGCAATCCCCGCCGATATACCGGTCGGGCAGGAAACGCTGGCACTGCGGACAGTACGGCTGCGAAACGGTATGCCGGTAGATAAAGCCTTTCTCCAGCAGGGTGAGAAAGATGTCCTGGGTCACCTCGGCATGGTTGGCGGTGCCGGTGGTGGTGAACAGGTCATAGGAAATCCCCAGCTTCTGCCAGGACTCCAGGAATTGCCGGTGGTACCGGTCGGCTATTTCGGCGGGCTTTTTACCTTCCTGCTCCGCCTTGATGGTGATCGGTGTGCCATGCTGGTCTGAACCGGACACCATCAGGACCTCGTTCCCCTTGCTGCGGTGATAACGGGCGAAAATATCCGGCGGCAGGTAAGCGCCGGCGATTTGCCCCAGGTGGAGCGGTCCGTTGGCATAAGGCCAAGCGGTGCAGATAAATATTCTCTCGCTCATCAGACTCCCTTACTGCATCGAAATAGTGCCTTACTCCTTGAAGAAAGTCAGCACCGTCTCCCCTTTTTCCTGTTTGTAGTGCGCGTAATCCTTTTGCAGGCAGCACTCTACGCAATAGTGCCTTGCCTCCCCTTCGTCATCCTCGACGCCGTCTTTTTCTTCTATAGTCAGGTAGCGGCCGGGATACGGTATGATACGCTGGCACTCGTCACACTTGATATCTCCCATTGATATTGCTCCACGACGCATTTATTCCCTCCTCTCCAGGCTGTGACATGAATTCTTATTTATCTCCCAGACCCGGCCCAGCTTCAACCAGGTACGGTACAGTTCTTTTCGCGGCAGGCCGGTCTCACCGGCGATGAGGGCAATCGCCTCTTTGGCGGTGGCTCCGGACAGGTACTGGCAATGCAGCTGCTCTTCAATCTCGGCGGTCATCGGCGGCTGTTTGGGCGTTCGCTTGCCTTCGATAACCAGGGTAAACTCCCCGCGGGGCGTCCGGAAATGCTGGCTCGCCTGGCTGACCGTTCCCCGGTAGACCTCTTCGTACCGCTTGGTAAGCTCCCGGCAGACCGCAATCCGCCGGTCTCCCAGCACCAGCTTGATATCCTCCAGCGCCGCCCGCAGCCGGTGCGGTGTTTCCAGGACGACGATGCTGCCCGGTTCGCCGGCAGCCGATTCCAGTAAACGCTTTCTGGCGGTGGTCTTGTGGGGCAGGAAACCGAGGTAGCTAAACCTGTCCGTGGGTAATCCGGAAACCACCAGTGCCGTAATCACCGCGGAAGGCCCCGGTATAGGCACCACCCTTATTTCCCGCTCGGCGGCGGCGGTAACCAGTTCGTAGCCCGGGTCGGACAGTCCGGGCATCCCGGCCTCGGATACCAGGGCAACGTCTTCCTGCTTCAGGCGCTCCAGGATATATTCCAGCTTGCTCCGCTGGCTGTGCTCGTAGTAGCTCGTCATCGGCGTCTTGATGTTATAACGGGCCAGCAACCGGCTTGTCTTGCGCGTGTCTTCGGCGGCAATGAGGCTCACTTCGCCCAGGACGCGGATGGCGCGCAGAGAAATATCCTCCAGGTTGCCAATCGGGGTGGCTACAATGTACAGAACCGACATTATCCAATATTTTCCTTATCCGTAAACTATTATAACCCAAATTACGTTCAACTGTCCATTCCGGCGGCTTTTCATAACATTTTTCCTGCCCGGTATTACCGTTTTTGACTTGCCCGGGCAGCCCGTCGCGCCACCCGTCTCGATGCCTTGACTTAGCCCCCGGATTTTGGTATATTTCTTAGTTAATAGACAGGAAGGTAAAATGACGAAACCTGAGTTTAAGCAGTTGCGGCGCGCCTATGGGTTTGATGAGGTGGCTATCGTACCCGGAGAGGTCACCATCAACCCCGAACAAACCGATATCGACCTGACGATAGCTGATTTTGTTTTCCCGATTCCCATTATCGCCTCGGCGATGGACGCCGTCACCGACGTTAATTTCGCCATTACCCTGAGTCATGCCGGCGGATTGGCGGTTCTCCATCTTGAGGGCGTCCAGGCGCGGTATGCTGATCCTGAAGAGGTACTGGCAGAAATTATCCAGACGCCCCAGGCGGAAGTAACCGCCCTGCTGCAGAAGATTTATTCTCAGCCGATTCAGGAAAATCTTATCGCGGAACGGATACAGAACATAAAGAAAGCCGGGGCGGTTTGCGCCGTCTCGATAACTCCGGCCAATACCAAGAACTTTTCTTCCCTCATTGTTGAAGCCGGCGCCGATATGCTCTTCGTCCAGTCCACGGTGACCACCGCGCGGCACGTCTCAAAAAGCTACAAAGGGCTGGTTTTTTCCGAACTCTGCCATTCCCTGCCGATACCGGTGGTCGTCGGGAACTGTGTCAGCTACAATGCCTGCCTCGAATTGATGAGGACGGGGGTTGCCGGCATTTTGGTAGGCGTTGGTCCCGGGGCGGCCTGCACCACCCGGGCGGTACTTGGCCTGGGTGTTCCCCAGGTAACGGCCACTATTGATTGTGCCGCGGCCAGAGACCGGTACCATCGTGAGTCGGGACGCTACGTGCCCATCATCACTGACGGTGGTTTCCGCAAAGGCGGCGACCTCTGTAAAGCCCTGGTCGCCGGCGCCGACGCCGTCATGCTGGGCTCCATTTTCGCTCAGGCGAATGAAGCCCCCGGCAAGGGCTACCACTGGGGAATGGCCAATCCTCACCCGGCATTGCCGAGAGGCACCCGGATAAAAGTCGGCGTTACCGGTACGCTGGAGCAGATACTGTTCGGGCCGGCTTCGGTCACCGATGGCAGCCAGAATCTGGTCGGGGCTATCCGCACCGCCATGGGCGTCTGCGGCGCCGCCACCATCTCGGAAATGCACGACGTGGAAATGATAATCGCCCCGGCGATTATTACCGAAGGCAAGTCCTGGCAGATGTCCCAGTCCGGCCGCTGACCGGACGCTGAAACTATTCCTCTTCTTCTATCTCTTCTTCTTCTTCGATTTCGCCGCTCGTCTCGGCGCGCAACCGGGGAAGCAGTGCCCCCATCTCCCCCCGCTGCCGGGATGGGAAATCCGTCCGGTCGATTATTCCCCGTAGTTCTTTTATCCTCCCCGTCGCTACCACGCCGGCTATACCCGCTTTCCAGAGGGCCTGAAAATCGCCGGTGCCTGCCTCCGGGGTGATCGGTACCAGCAGCGGTTTTCTCAACAGTTCGGCAAGACGCGCATACCGCATCAGGTGGCGCCAGGTGAGCGCGGGTCCGGTTCCATCTTCGTCGGTGGCCAGCACCGCGTCCACCGGCAGCTCGTTGATGGCTCTCACCATGCCCTCGCTCAGGGAAGATTCCACTTCCAGTATCCGCCCGGTGCCCTCTGTCTCGGGAACGTCAAGTGCCGCGTCGGACAGGAAAACGACGAAGTCGGCGCTTCCCTTCAATCCCTTCTTAACGTTTTCCCCGGGGCTGCCTTCCGGGCGCCATCCCCAGGGCATATCGCCAATCGCTTCGGCCACCGTTTTCAGGGTACCGGCGTCGGCCTTGGGCAGGTTTATCAGCAACCCGTCGGCGCCGTCTATCTCTTCGGCCAGTTGGCGGGGATTAACCATCTCGCTGACGCGGGCGAGCAGACATATTTTCGGTTTCGTGACCGCTTTCGGCGTCACCTGGAACCCCAGAGACCGGGACGTCCCTTTCGTTGTCTGGTTCAGCCGGTCAATCAGCTTGCTCATGCCACTCTCCATATTATCCGGGATATCATTCTACGGCCGGTCAACGCCGTCAGTCCAGTATAGCACAAGGGCGGAACCGGCGCCGGTTAAGGCCGTCCGTACTGTTTTTAAAAATTCAAAATATGCAAAAAATTCTGCAAGTTGCTCGTTTTCGCGGAAACTGCTATAATCCTCTGCAAATGGCAATCCGCGAAGAACTTATAAAATCAAACGCCTACTTTTCCCACATCCACCCGGACGAACTTACCTCCGTTCAGAGGTTTGTTTTCGAAAAGACGGTGGAAAAGGGAGGCATTATCCTTTTTGAAGGCGAACCCGCCGAAGTTCTCTACTTTGTCATTTCCGGGGTAGTTAAAATATTCAAGACCTCGACTGACGGTAAAGAGCAGATTCTTCAGCTCATTCGCCCCGGCGAGTCTTTCAATGACGTTCCCGTTTTTAACGGCGATGCCAATCTGGCCACCGCCGAAGCGATGGGACCGGTGGTCCTCTATGGAATTAAAAAGAGTGATCTCGCCATTGTCCTTAAAGACTGCCCACAGGTGTCTCTGAATATTCTCCGGGTACTTTCGGAAAAGATGACCCGTCTGGTGATGCTTGTTGAAGATTTGTCCTTCCGTCACGTTACCGGTCGGGTGGCCCGGATACTCCTGGAATACACCGGAGAAGGCAGCGCCCAGCGCCCCCGCCTCACCCAGCAGGAGATGGCCGCCATGGCCGGCACTGTCCGGGAAGTGATTGGCCGAGCCCTCAAATCCCTGGAAAAAGACGGATTGGTCAGAATCGAACGCCACCGCGTCGTAATTACGGACAAGCAGTCACTGCAGGAAATGGCCGGACTGGCCGTGTGAGATAAAAGTCACAGACAAACGAAAGGGATAATTTTACTATGTCAACGGATGGAGACGGGGTAGTTATGTTAGAAATGCCGGAAATCGACCCGGAAAAATGCGACGGGTGTGGTTTGTGCGTTGATGTCTGTGGTTGTCACGCGGTGGTAATGGTCGGCAACCGGGCAACGATAATCGAGACAAAACTGTGCGGCTGGTGTGCCCTGTGTGAGGTGGTCTGTCCCATCGGTGCTATCCGTTGCGCTTATGACATCGTTATAGAGGAACCCTCGGAAAACCACCGGTAGTTTTCCCCCACCCCCCGGTTTACGGATTATCCCCGGTCTTGTTTCAGTCATCAAAATGAAAAACGGCATCAATAATCCCATAATAATACCCGGTGACAAAAGACCGGATAATGCCGTTTGGAAATGGGATAAAAGTCACATACAGCAACGTCAGGCTCAGTTAGAATGATAACAGATTCTATGGCGGGGGTGGTGTGATGAGTACAAAAGTCAGCGAAAAACCTGGATTGCGTAATGAGGCAGGCGGTTGCCTTCACCACTGGCTCATTGAAAGCGCCCGGGGCGCTACCAGTCGCGGTGCCTGCAAATACTGCGGCCAAGAGCGGACGTTTTATAATTCCTGGGCGGATTTTAATGCCATGAAGCGCAGCGTCAAGCCCGGCGTGATTGAAGAGCTGTTCGATACCGAACCGGAGCCTGAGACGGAAAAACCGGAACTGGAGAAAGTCCATGCCGGTGTATGAGTATCAGTGCGACGAATGCTCGCTGCGCTTTGAACTAAGACAGCGCTTTACGGATGAATCCGAAGGTTCCTGCCCGCAGTGCCGGGGAAGGACCCGCCGGGTTTTTTCTCCGGTAGCCGTCGTTTTCAAGGGGGCCGGCTTTTACGGCACGGACAGTAGAAAAGGAAACGCCGCCCCCACCTGAGGATAAGCGCTTTAAGTTACGGGGTAACTTTCAGCTGTCTGCGGCGCCTGTTTTTCTCTCGCCCGTCTTTTTGCCTACGGCTTTAGATTAGCCACTATCGAATACAGGATATCGAGCGCCTTGTCGATCTCTTCCCGGGTAATTATTAGCGGCGGGCAGAAAGCAATCCGGTCGCCGGGGGTAGTGCCGATATCGGACACTCTCAGGTAAATCCCTTTCTCCAGCCCTTCATCCTGGATTCGCTGCATAATGTTCAATTTCGGGTCAAACGGCTTCCTGGTCTTTTTATCGGCAACGATTTCGATGCCTATCATCAGCCCGAGTCCGTTCACTTCTCCCACACACGGCAGGGGCAAAAATTCCCTCTGCAGCCGTTCCATGGCGTACTTGCCCATCTCGGCGGCGTTTTCGGCTACTTTGTCGCGCCGGTAAATCTCTATCGCCTTGGCTGCCGCCGCCGCGGAAGCCGGGTGTCCGGCGAAAGTATAGGAAGTCAACCCCCGGCCGGTTAACGCCTGCCATATCTCGGCGCTGAAAGCTACCGCTCCGAAAGGCATGTAGGCGCCGGTGATCCCTTTCGACATGGTAATTATATCCGGCCGGATGTTCCAGTGCTCTACGGTGAACATCTTGCCCGTCCGGCCGAAACCGCACATCACCTCGTCGGCGATAAACAGCACGTCATGCTTACGGCAGATTTCCCGGACCAGCGGCCAGTACTCCGGAGGCGGCGCTATCATGCCCGACGCCCCCATCTCCGGCTCGGCGATAAAAGCGGCCACGTTGCCGGCGCCCTCTTGTTCAATCACTTCATTGAGATACCGGGCGCAGGTGATATCGCAGTTCGGGTATTCCAGGCCGAACATGCAGCGATAGCAGTAATATGATGGTATGTGGATGAAACCCGGCATTATCGGGGCAACTCCCCGCGTCAGTCCGCCCCGCCCGGTACCGGTTGCCCCCAGCCCGCCGCCGGCGGTGCCGTGGTACGAGTCGTAAAGGGCGACTATCTTGTACTTGCCGGTGCCTTTGGCGCTTGAGTACAGCCTTGACATCCGTATGGCCAGTTCCACGGCTCCGGAACCGCTGGTGGTGAAGTTGAAGTGGTCCAGGCCCGGCGGGACGATTCCACTCAGCTTCCGGGCGCATTCCACCGTCGCGTCATTGGTGAAACCGAAAAAGAGCATACCGAAAGGCAGTTTCTCCATTTCGTCCCTGACGGCGTTGATGATTTCCTGCTGGCTGTATCCCAGATTAACGCAGATTAGCTGAGAGCCGCTGTCGATGTATGTTTTTCCTTCCGTGTCCTGCAGGTATATCCCGTATCCCTTTTCCAGTACGATGCCGTTATTTCCTCCGATAGCCCATCGGCTGCCCACGATGTGTTCACGGTCATATTTCAGTAGTTTTTCGGTGCGTCGACTGGTCATTTCCCCTCCTTTATTCCGGTTCGTACCGCGTCACGGAATGCCCGGCGTAAATAACGGACGTATTTTACCGGCGAAAAAGACCCGGCACTGGATACTTTAAGCCGTTCGCCCCCCTTTGTCAATGCTCGGCGGGGCCGTATCCGGTGACCGTCCGCGCCATTGCCGCCTTGCCTTATCGTTACCCATAGCGTGTAAATCGGTGTCCCCACTGTTGTATAATGACGGGGTGGTTTGGGGCGGCCTTCCGGCCGCCCGGCCGCCGCGTACGTTAAAGGAGGGTTATCAGATGGACTGGGGAATGGCAAACCGCATGGCACAGTTGATTCAACCGGACGGGCACGCCCTCTTTTTACCGGTCGACCACGGGTACTTCCAGGGGCCTACCCGTAAACTGGAAGAACCGCGGCAGACCCTTGCTCCCCTCCTCCCCTATGCCGATGCCGTCTTTGTTACCCGGGGCGTGCTGCGCGCCTGTCTGGACCCCGTCGGCGGCAAGCCGGTCATTCTCCGCGTCTCCGGCGGTACCAGCATGGTCGGTAAAGACCTGGCCAATGAAGGGATTACCACTTCCATGGAAGAAGCCATCCGGCTCAACGCCTCGGCGGTGGGCATCTCCGTTTTTGTCGGCAGCGACTATGAAAAAGAGACGCTGCTCAATCTGGGTAAACTGGTCAACGAAGGGGAACGGCACGGCATACCGGTCATGGCGGTTACCGCCGTCGGGAAAGAACTGGAAAAACGGGACGCCCGCTATCTCGCCCTCGCCTGCCGCATCGCCGCCGAGCTTGGCGCCCGTGTCGTCAAGACCTACTGGTGTGAAGACTTTGAAAAAGTGACCCGGGGCTGCCCCGTGCCGGTGATTATGGCCGGCGGCCCCCAGGTCGATACCGCCCTCGGTGTGCTTGAATTTGTCGAAGACGGGATGCGTAAAGGCGCCATCGGCGTCAACCTGGGACGGAATATCTGGCAAAACGATTTCCCGGTGCCCATGATTAAAGCGATACGCGCCATTGTTCACGGTAACGCCACCGCTCAGGAAGCCAATCAGCTTTTTACCGTTGAAAAGGAAAAGGAGATAAAAAGCAATTGACCGCCGCCGGAAAAACCATGCGTGTCGCCGTCTGGTATAACAACCGGGACCTGCGTATTGAAGAGCGGCCGGTACCCGCTATCGGCCCCGGAGAGATGCTCGTCCGGGTCGACGCCAGCGGTATCTGCGGCAGTGACGTTATGGAATGGTATCGCATTGACCGCGCGCCATTAGTACTGGGCCACGAAATCGGCGGGCAGGTGGTTGAAATCGGCGACGGCGTTGAGCGCTTCCGGGTCGGAGACCGTGTTTCCGCCGCTCATCACGTCCCCTGCAATACCTGTTACTACTGTCTCCGCGGCCGTCACACCCTCTGCGAAACCCTGCGCCGGACTAATTTCGACCCCGGTGGTTTTGCCGAATATATCCGTCTTCCGGCCATTAACGTAGACCGCGGTGTCTTCCGGCTGCCGGATGAAATGTCGGCCGAAGAAGCCACTTTTATCGAACCGCTGGCCTGCGTCCTGCGCGGCCAGAGAATCGCCGGCTTGCTCCCGGGAGACAGCGTCCTTGTTATCGGCAGCGGCATCGCCGGACTGCTTCATATCCGGCTCGCCCGCGCCCTCGGGGCGCGTCTGGTCATGGCCACCGACATCAATCAGTTCCGACTCGACACCGCCCGGGAATCAGGCGCCGATATCGCCGTCCCTGCCGAAGAAAACCTGCCTGACCGTATACGCCGGATAAATCAGGGCCGCCTGGTCGATCTGGTTATCGTCTGCACCGGCGCTACCCCGGCGGCTCTCCAGGCTTTATCGTCGGTGGAACCCGGCGGCACCGTTTTACTCTTTGCCCCCACTGACCCCGCGGTAACCCTTCCCCTGTCCCTGCACGAGCTTTTCTGGCGCACAGACGTCACCATCACTTCTTCCTACGCCAACAGCCCCGCCGACTTTCGGACAGCGCTTGATCTGATTCGTGCCGGCAGTGTCCCGGTGCGGCCCATGATTACCCACCGCTTCGGCCTCTCGGAGATAGGGCTTGGTTTCCAGCTCGTCGCCGACGCGCGGGAGTCTATCAAAGTGATTATCGAGCCCCGGCGTTAAACAGACGGCGCTACCCGTAATCAAGTTTTCTCTGGAGCCGCGCCGTCGTTATTCTGTGGCCGGTGGTTCCCGGTCCGGAAAGTCCCCGTCACCGCTTTGCTCCTCTATCGGGCTGAATCCGGTGATGTGATATACGTAGCGGGGCGGCAGGCCGCTGACCGCCCGGTTTACCTTCTTTTTCAGGTGGCATTTGCTCCGGTGCTTGTCTTCGAGTTCGATCATGAACGTTTCACCGTCGTCAAAGCGGGTATAGTCGTTCGGGGTGAGTTCTCCCCACCAGTTGGCCGCCGTCCGGTCATTCAGCAGTTGGTAGTTTACGCTGACGATGAACTCGTTGTCACTGAGCCGGTAAAGGTTGCCTGTTCCCATTATGCTCTCCCGCTTCAGGGCATCGCGTTTCCCCGGTCTTGACTTAATGTTACCTCACAATACCCGGCAGGTAAACTGCCCCCTTTATCCTCTGACGTATGGCCGGGGGTGTCCGCCCCGGTTCTTAAACGGGTCATTTTTGGCTCAAATGTGACCTGGGTCATATCACCGGGCCGTTAGCCGTCTTAAACTTGTATCGGCAGGTTATATCGTTTCCATTTTGTGTCGCGGACGGGGAAGGTGTTTTGATGTTAGGGCTGAAAAGTTTGGGGCGTAAAAAGAAAACGGCCAGGGCTACCTGGAAGAATGCCGTACTGGCCGAGAGCGACAATTATCAGATATTGGAAGACAACGTTAATTTTCCCATGGAGTCGGTAAACTGGGAATATTTAAAACCGGGCAGCCGGCAGCACACCTGCCCCTGGAAGGGTGAAGTGGCTTATTTCGATATCGTCGTCGATGGCCGGGTTAATAAAAATGCCGCCTGGACGGTTTCTGACCCTCTGGCGCCGGCCCGGTCGGTTAAGGACTATGTGGCCTTCGGTACCCTGTTGCTCGGGGGGACGGTAAAAGTAGAAAGCTAGTCATCCCCGCGGAATCCGGCTTTCACCGCCCCGGTCGTGCTAGTGGTAATTTTCCTCCGGGATCGCCCGGAGCGGATAATCGGGGCCGCCGCTTCAAGGCCTCTTCCTGACCCTGTTCCGGAGAGCCGTTGAACTCGTTCAGAGCCTCAAATCCGGCCACCCGTGACCGGCGTTTCCTCACTGCCCTTGGTTGGGGAACGTGTGAGAAGTATCTTTCGGAGACGGGGACCATTCTTTCAAACATTTAGTTTTACTCGATGGCGAATTCTTCAAACTAACTGTTAAGCATTGATAAAAAGGCCCGCTGCTTTTCACGCCTGACGTCCAGTCGTGGAATTGTGGTTTGAAAAAAGAACGTTTTTAACAAACAAACTATGGCTTATCGAACATGATATAAAAGTTTCTTTTTACTTTAAGTAACAAATTAAGTAACAAAGCAAATTCTTGCTTCAATTTTACCAGCTAATCTCTGCTTACTATTTTTACTACATTGTGGGGTGGTATTGACTCTATGTAAAATATGTCATTACCTATCGTTGTTAAATTACCCATATGCCCTTCAGTAGCTTCACTAACTTTAACGCCATAGATTTTACCGTCTTCGAGTAGTTGCTGCGACATCAAGAAGCCTTGCTCCAGCGCCCTTCTTTGTAGATTTTCAGCATAATCATCACAATCATATTGAGGCGTCGACTTACGATTAACGAGGTCAACCTTACCGCTACTGTTAGTTATTAGCACCTTAGAAAGAGTATTCTTTTCAAGCCAGCCATTGAGTTCCATCAAGCTTTCAAACTCTCTTAATTCTTGGGGGGCTTCCTTCTCGGTCTCCACATAAACTGTTACTTCCCTGATAATTTCTACTGGCATTTGAGTCGGGGGTGTTCGGGTTATTTCAGAAAGAGCGTCGCGTGTTTTAAGTAACTCTGCATGCGTGTCAGAACCGTATTGGGTCATTTTACTAAGAGCGTCACGCGATTCTTGTAACTTTATCTGTAAGTCAAACAATTTAAAGCTATATTCAGATATCTGCTGATGTGCTTTTTCTGTTTGATCAGCCATAATCATCAATTCCGCGTTATTTATATTCTCCATTTCCTCAATATCCGCCCTGCCGAAATAAAAGCCTAGTAACAGGACAGCAATCAATAAAAAGGCTACTATTATTTTGTTTCTGTTCTTCTCTCCCTTTATCAGCATTATTGTCTCCTTGTTGTTTTATGCTTTCAGCATAAAACAAGGATGCTAAACATCATCGAAATATCTATGGAGGACCTGTAAACAATTTATAAACGTTATTTGAACAACAATGAGGGAACCTTTTTGTCCATGTATAGGGTAGGGTGGTGGTGTTAGAAAGAGCCTAGAGTATGTTCGAGATTCACCGCCCCGGTCGTGCTGGTGGTAATTTTCCTC
>CBDUSH010000002.1:0-38782 GCA_965369965.1 uncultured bacterium
GCTTAAAGTCCGGCCTGATACCCCTGGCCTTCAATTCCTGAGCGACACTTTTCAGAGTTTCCGTATCACCCAGTATAATACTGACCGTTTCTCCGTCGTCCAGGTTATCGATAATTTCGGCCGCCCTCATTTTTGAAACCGGGCAGATCAGGTCACATAAATCATATTCTTCTTCGGTTTTCCGGGTTTCGGTGTCCAGAATATCCTGGTAGAAGCTGGTATATTTGAAAGCGTCGTCCGGAGAGATGACCACCGCCAGGTCTTTCGCGGAACCAGCATAGCGAAGGGCGGCGGCAAGTATGGCGCCCGTGGTGGGTCCGACGGGAATACCCTCTTTCCGGGCCAGTTCCAGCGCGGTGCGGTAAGCGCTTTCGTCGGTGACCGTAATGGTTTCGTCAATTACCGACCTGTCCAGAATAGCCGGCACGAATTCTTCAGCCAGGTCAGAAATCCGCTTCATGCCGGGTAATTTATGGTCGGCGGCGGCCGGTTCCACGCCGATTATTTTGATGTCCGGATTTTGCTCCTTGAGGTAGCGGCCGACACCGGTAATGGTGCCGCAGGTACCAAAACCGGCGAAGAAATAGTTGATCTTACCCTGCGTCTGCTGCCATATTTCCGGCCCGGTGGTAAGGTAGTGAGCCCGAACATTAAGCTCGTTCTCGTACTGGTTGGGGCTGATATAGCTGTCACGGGTGGCGGGGCTTTTTACCAGGGCGTTGACGACACCCCGGGCACCTTCGGTGGGATACAGCGGGCAGAGTGAGTCATCGGCCTCGGTCAGTTTGGCGCCCAAAAACCTCAGCATTATCTTTTTTTCTTCCGGGATTTTCTCCGGGACGACAATCTCAACCGGTATCCCCAGGGCATTAGCCACACAGGTAAGGGCAATACCGGTGTTGCCCGAGGAAGGCTCAACCACCGTACGGTCGCCTCTCGACAACGCCATCAGCATCTGGTAAGCAATACGGTCTTTAATGGAACCGAAAGGATTGTATCTTTCCAGCTTGAGATAAATTTGGAAAGCTTTATTCGAGTTGACCGCGTTTAGTCTGACCAGCGGCGTCGGGTTTTCCGGACTGGCGATAAGCTGGGTGACGTCGTCGTAAACCCTTAACCGGTGGTCCGGCCCGGCCACCGGCGGTCCATTATTATGTAATCCGTCTTTGTTCACTTCAAGTTTTGAGTGTGAATGCCACACTCTCCTCCACACTTACTGGTATCCTGCCACCGGCCGTCCCGCTCAAGTTCTCCGCCGGGATGCGAGCAAGGGGCGCAGCCCAGGGAACGGTAACCCAATCCGTACCAGGGATGGGACTCAATACCGCGGGTAGACATGTAGCGCCATATCTCGGCTTCGGTGAAGGGGAGGATCGGATTTATCTTGAAGAGGCCGCCTTTAAGCTCCACTTCCTGATAATCTACCCTGGTGCGTCCTTCGGTGTTCCTCAGTCCGCATATCCAGGCATCCAGTTCACTGACGGCGGCCCGGGTGGGGTCTACTTTGAGCAGCCGGCAGCATTCGTCCGGGTCCGAGGTGTAAATTTTCTTGCCAGACACCGCCTCAATCTGAGCGGCTTTCCGGTTAAACTCCCCGGTGGGCAACAGTACCATTTCAATAGAGTCATCCCGAAGAGCTTCCGGAACACTGTCCGCCACCATGTACACGGTGGTGTTCAGGTTCATTTTCCGGTTCATCAGTTTGAGATATTCGTAGGTCTCGACCGGTTTGTATTGAGTCATGACGGCGAATATCTTTATCTCCGGGTCAACCTCCCGGGCAATGTGAGCGACCACCATGCTGTCTTTGCCAAAAGAGCAAGCCACGGCTATCCGGGGATAATTTCTTATCGCTTCAGCGACCAGTTCTTTGGCGCGCTCTATCTTGTCATCCATAAGTCAACTCCTTCGATTTTATAAACGTTAAGCGTTATCACCCGGACAAGGTTAGGAATAGACATTGCCTCCCGCCCAGAATTTTCTTCTATCTTCCGCCCGTTCAATCATCTCCAGACCGAGCGGCCTTACCACCTCGTCAAGATAGCGGGGTAATCCAAAGCGGGCAATCACCGTCCCGATTCTCTCCCTGCCCTGGCCGTTAGCCTGGTACCATGCCAGGGTCTTCTCAATAAGCGGATAACACTGTTCATCGGAGACAAACTGGGCTATTTCATAGGAGTAAAGGGGGTGTTTCCCGTGCTTGCCGCCTACCCGGCTGAGCCATCCCTTCCTCTTGGCTATCATGGCATCCACCGGGCAGACCTTGATACAGTCACCACAGTAAGTACACTTGCTATTGTCCCTGACCGGGAGTTCGTCCAACAGTTCCAACGCGCCCTCGTCACAACTGGAAACGCAGAGTCCGCACCCGTTGCACAGTTCTTCGACCAAGCTGGCTTCAACCATCCCCAGGAAACCTAAATCGGCATGTCTGGAGCCGGGGCAGTCAATGGGACAGCCGGCAAATGTAAGCTTGAATTTATGGTGTCCGGTAGCGATGCCGAAAAAGCGCTTATCTATCTCCAGGCACATCGCCTGGGAATCGGTGATGCCGTTGGGATTATAGACACAACCGGCGCAAGCGGTAGGCACTCTGACACGAGGCCCGCAGGAAGCGACTGCCCAATCCACCGCTTTCAATTCGGCGGCGACAGCCTCAAAGTACCGGTAATGCACATAGGGTATTTCTATAGATTGCCGGACAGAATTGTGTACTTCTCCCCGGCCGTACTTATCAGCAATTTCGGCGGCGGCACGCAACTGCCGGGAGTTTAATTTACCCGCCGGGCAGCGCAGCCGAACGGTAAAGAGGTCTTTTTGGGTCTGCTTTATAAACCCGCCGCTCTTTAGCTCGGCAAAGTCCAATTTCAGCCGACGAGCTTCTTTTTTCAGTTCTCGGTCCATCTCTAATCCTTTCTTTTCATATGCCATGCATTACGGTAACGTTACCCTCGGTGCTACGTGGTCTGGAAGAGCCAGGTTGACAGGTAGCGCTCCCCGGTATCCGGCAAAATCACCACGATAAGCTTACCCTTGTTTTCCGGTCTCTTCGCTACCTCAATGGCCGCCCAGACGGCGGCTCCGGAAGAAATGCCGGCCAGGATACCTTCTTCCCTGGCCAGTCTGCGGGCTATTTCACCGGCATCTTCATTGGTAACTTTAACAATCTCGTCGATGACACCGGTATTCAATACATCGGGGACAAAGCCGGCGCCGATCCCCTGAATTTTATGTGGGCCGGGTTTGCCGCCGGAGAGAACCGGCGAATCCACCGGCTCAACAGCGATGGCCTTAAAGGACGGTTTTCTCGGTTTGATTACCTCTGAAACGCCGGTCACCGTCCCGCCGGTACCAACACCGGAGACCAGGATATCCACCTGGCCGTCAGTATCCCGCCAGATTTCCTCGGCCGTGGTCACGCGGTGCACTTCAGGATTCGACGGATTCTTAAACTGCTGCGGCAGAAAATAATCGGGGTTTTCCGCGGCCAGCTGTTCCGCTTTCCGGATAGCGCCGGGCATCCCTTCCGCACCCGGAGTCAGCACCAACTCGGCACCGAAGATGGAGAGCAACTGGCGGCGTTCCACCGACATTGTGTCCGGCATGGTCAAGATGAGACGATACCCGCGAGCAGCGCAGACAAACGCCAGGGCGATGCCGGTATTACCGCTGGTGGGTTCGACGATGACGGTATTTTTTTTGATAAGTCCTTTCGATTCGGCATCGACAATCATAGCCACCCCGATGCGGTCTTTCACACTGCCAACGGGATTAAATGACTCCAGCTTGGCGACAACTCTAGCCTGGACTCCTTCCGCAATCCGATTCAGCTGTACCAGAGGTGTATTACCGACGAGTTCCGTAGAGTCTTTGGCGATTCCCCTGGTCAGTATCGGAATCTCTATAGTATGGAATTTCAGTTTCTCGACTTTTGAAGCATTATCCGACATTTATTTTTTCTCCTTTATGTTATCTCAATATTTTTATACTATTTTAAATATTACGGTTGGTTGTCGATATATCTGACGTACAGTTCCCGGGCCAGCGACTCGTCGAGGCTGTTTTTCAGGATGACGCGTCCGTCCGGGAAAATGACCATTTCATTGGCGTCCACGCTAAAGTGCAGCGTGGACTCGATACAGGTAACTTTGCCGCGCCCTTCGAGTCGCGCAGCCAATACCTCCAACGATATGCCAGTCATTTTGGGATCAATGACCTGTACCGAATTTTGCCCGCAGAGCAGGGTGGTCCTGATGCCGAGCTGCACCTGTAAAAATTCATAATTGCCCCCGCAGGCGGGGCAATCCGGACGGGATTCAACTTTAAAGCGGTCAAAAGTACCTTCCCAAACGTCAATAACAACCACTTCACGGCTCACTTGCCGGGCTCCAATCAGTATTTTTATGGCTTCCGCGGACTGCAAAGAGCCGACGATGAAAGGAGCCGCTCCGACGACTCCGGCGGTATCACAGGTGGGGATAATACCGGCCGGCGGGGGAGCGGGGAAGACACAGCGGAAGCAGGGAGTTTCGCCGGGGATGATATTCATGGTCATTCCCGAAGCGGCCACGGCGGCTCCATAAATCCAGGGTATTTTCAGTTTTACGGCAGCGTCGTTAATGGTGAAACGGGTCTCCGGATTATCCAGTCCGTCCAAGATTAAATCAGCCCCCCGAACCAGGTCTTCAACATTGGAGTAGTTCACGTCAGCAACGACACCTTCGACATCAACAGCGGAGTTCACTTTTTTCAGGTGGCGTTCGGCGGCAACGGCTTTAGGCGTCTGGCTTTTAACGTCATCTTCATCGAAGACAATCTGGCGATGCAGATTATGGTATTCAACAAAGTCACGGTCAACAATCTTTACTTTGCCGATACCGGCCCTGACCAGAGAAGTAGCGATAACCCCCCCCAACGCGCCGCAGCCGATGATGACAATACTGCTTTCGCCAAGTTTTTTTTGTCCCTCTTTACCTATCTCGCGAAAGAGAACCTGTCTTGAATACCTGTCTATCATTGCCTCGGTTTCCTTTTACCGGTTCGAACCGGAGTGGCTGATTATACTTTATATGTAGTACATTTCCTTTTTCGACTGTTCTTTACTCAACTGACGCTCGACCAGATCCTGCAGAGTGGTCGATTCGAGAACCTCATCCAGAGCCTGTTTCATGCGGGCCCAGACCTCGCGAGTAACACACAGTTCATAGCGTGGGCAGCTTTCCGGGTTATTAAGGCATTCGACGGGGGCAAGCGAGCCTTCCAGAAGCGGGACTACCTGACTCAATTTTATTTCCTGCGGCTGTTTCTTCAGTTGAATGCCGCCTTTGGCACCCCGGGTGCTGCCGACGATACCGGCGGTGACCAGCGGCCCAATCAAATGCTCCAGATAGTGCAGTGAAATATCCTGCCGCGAGGCGATATCTTTTAAAGGTACCGGCCCGTTACCGCTGTGCAGCGCCAAGTCTAAAAGGGCGCGGGTACCGTACTGTCCCCGGGTAGAGAGTTTCAATTTCCGCTCTCCATTGTTGACTATTTTTATAGTAATAGTCCAATTTAACATTGGTGTGAAAGGTTGTCAAGTCATTTTAGTTACTTTCCAGCACTAATTTTACCAGATGAATGACGAGCATCTCATTATCGGCCTGAACACTCTATTTTATTTCAGGACACAGAAAGATATTTTATATAGGTACTTTTACCCATTGCAATCAGTAGTTTTATGGTCTATACTGATATAGATTTTTATAGATTTTTTAAGATTTCCATACTTTTGCAGACGGGGCGACGAAACAGCCTGATTCTATTAAACTGTTTCAGTCCGTCCCCGTTTTGCCGGGGAGCCGGATTTTGGCGGAAGAACCGTTAGTCAGTATCAGTGAAGCCAGCCACCTCCTGGGGGTAAGTGAGGCGGCCCTCCGCCAGTGGACGGACGAGGGCAAGATAAAAGCCTTTATCACTCCGGGCGGGCACCGCCGTTATTCCAGAGTGGAACTTAAGAAATTTACCGGTTCGCACGTGAAGATGCTGGGTATCAAAGACCTGGTTTTCGAACTGGAAGATACCACCCAAACGCACCGGGAACTGGCACGGACGTCACTCAACACCACTTCCTGGTACGGCCAGCTCAATGAAAAATCCCAAGAGAGCCTGGCACACCAGCACAGGTTTCTGCTTAACCTGATTATCAAGTACGTTACCGAACCCGCCAAGAGAGAAGAAACCGTGCAACAGACCCGGAATATCGGCCGGGAAATGGGCGAACTACTGGCTCTGCTGGGACTTCCCCTGACCGATTCAGTAGAGGCTTTCATGGTACACCGCGATCCAATTATGAACGCGACAACTCACCTGATGAAGAAAAAAGAGGCATTTACCGGGCGCGTGGTAGAAGCAATACCGCTGGTGGCCCACATCCTGGATGAAGCCCTGGTGGCCCTGGTGGCCGCCCACCAGCAACTGCGCAACGGCGCCCGAGACGAGCCTGAGGGAGATATCAACAGATGATATCAATCACGCGTTTACTTTGTGACATTGCCGGTCCCGGCGACCATCTGCGTTACGAGAAGAGAGAGATAGTACGACCGGTAGTGGTCTGGAACTGTACCCGGCAGTGCAACCTTAGCTGTATCCACTGCTACGCCAGCGCTAACAACCGAAAATCCAAGGATGAAATGGACACCGCCGCCGGGAAAGCTTTTATCAGCGACCTGGCCGACTTTGGTGTGCCGGTAATCCTGTTTTCCGGCGGCGAGCCGATGATGAGAAAAGACCTCTTCGAGCTGGCTCGCTTTGCCAGCGAAAAGGGATTAAGGGTTGCCCTCTCCACCAACGGCACCCTGATTTCCGACCGTGCCGCCAGGGAACTACAGGATATCGGTTTTGCCGAGGTGGGCATAAGCCTGGACGGCATTAAAGAAAACAACGACCGCTTTCGAGGTCAGGAGGGCGCTTTCGAAAGCGCTCTGAAAGGCATCAGAACCTGTGTCGCCCTGGGTTTACGCGTCTCCCTGCGGCTGACTATAACCCGATTTAACTACCAGGAAATACCGGCCATCTTCCAACTGGTGGAGGATGAAGGCATCGACCGTGTCTGTTTCTACCATCTGGCCTATTCGGGGAGAGGCACCAGCCTGCAGCATGACGACATCTCCCACTCCCAGACCAGAGAGGTGGTTGACTTAATCAGCCAGCGGACGGAGGACCTTTTCCGGCGCGGTATGCAGAAGGAAATCTTGACCGTGGGCAGCCACGTAGACGGTGTTTACCTGTACCTTAAACTGAAAGATAAAGACCCGTCCCATGCGGCCAGAATCCTCGAACTGATACGGATGACCGGAGGCAACAATTCCGGTGTCAAGATAGGCGCCGTTGACGACAAGGGTAACGTCCACCCCGACCAGTTCTGGTGGCATCATACGCTGGGCAATGTCCGGCAGCGGAAATTCGGCGATATCTGGATGGATACCTCGGAGCCGCTGCTGCGCGGCCTGAAAGACCGCAAGGGGCTGCTCAAAGGGCGATGCGGCAAATGCCGGTTCCTCGACTGCTGCAACGGTAATTTGCGGGTACGGGCGGAGGCGGCTTTTGACGACGTCTGGGCGGAAGACCCGGCCTGCTACCTGAGTGACGAGGAGATTGGAATCGCCGAATGATGAACAGCGCCATCAATAAAAAAGATATTATCACTCCCAAATTACAACTGGTGGCCTGGGAGCTGACCCGGAGCTGTAACCTGTATTGCGCCCACTGCCGCGGCTCGGCAAGCCACGGACAATATCATGGCGAGCTGTCCACCGAGGAGTGTTTCAAAGTTATCGACCAGATATTGGAAGTAGGCAATCCCATCCTCATCCTGACCGGCGGCGAACCGCTGCTGCGCCAGGATATTCTGCAAATAGCCAGCTACGGCACTTCCCGGGGGATGAGAGTGGTCATGGGCAGCAACGGTACGCTACTTAACGATAATACCGCCGCCGATTTAAAGGCGGTGCCGATAGCCCGAATGGGGATAAGCCTGGACTTCCCGACGGCCGACCTGCAGGATAATTTCCGGGGTCAGGCCGGAGCGTTTGAACAAGCCATAGCCGGTATCGACAGCCTCCGGCAGGCGGGTATCGATATCCAGATTAACAGCACCATCACCAAGCTGAATATAAACTACCTGGATGACCTCGTTTCCCTGGCCCTGGAAAAAGGCGCTGTCGCTTTTCATCCATTCCTGCTGGTACCCACCGGCCGGGGCAAGGGGTTGGAAGCGGTGGAGCTTTCCCCACAGGAATACGAGGACACGCTGAACTGGATATACGACCGTCAACAGGAACTGGACGGCAAGATGTTCTTCAAGCCGACCGACGCGCCTCACTACCTCAGAATTATGAAGCAGCGACAGAAACAGGACGGGCAACAAAAGCCGCCCGACCCCGCCGCTCCGGCGTCCGGGCAAGGCTCGGTGCACTCCATCACGCGCGGTTGCCTGGCCGGAACGGGTTTTTGTTTCATTGATCACCGGGGCAGTGTACGGGGCTGCGGCTACTTCGACGTGGAGGCGGGCAATATCCGGGAGGCGACTTTCGGAGAGGTATGGGAGGATTCGCCGCTCTTCGGCGACTTGAGAGACTTATCCAAACTCAAGGGTAAATGCGGCGATTGTGAGTATAAAAGAATCTGCGGCGGCTGCCGGGCACGCGCCTATGAAACCTCCGGCGACTACCTGGAGGCCGAACCTTACTGCATATATCAGCCACCGGCATGGCGCCGGAAAGAGCAAGGAGCCATAAATTAAAGTGGAACTGGACAGAACCGGCCGACAGTTACTCAACCGAATACAATCGCAGTTTCCGCTGACCGCGGAGCCGTTTGCCTCCCTGGGGAGCCAATTTAACATCAGCCAGGACGAGGTAATCAACCTCATCGCCCGGTGGAAAGCAGACCGGATTATTCGATTGATCGGCCCGGTAATGGAAGCCAGACGCCTCGGTTACCAGACGACGCTGGTAGCGATGAGCCTTCCGGAAGATAAACTGGAAGAATCGGCACGGGTGATTACAGAACATCCCGGGGTAAGCCACAGCTACCAACGCGAACACCATTTCAACCTCTGGTTCACCCTGGCGATTCCACCATCCTCAAATATGGAGACGGAACTGGAGCATCTGACCGGACCGCTCAAGGCCGACGTCTGTTTTGCCCTGCCGGCACGGAAGCTGTTCAAGATAAACGCCTGTTTCAACATGGAGGGAGACGGCTCTCCCTCAACCGCCGATAACGGGGGCACGGACCCGGCTCTGGCCGAAAAAGCAGATCTTTCCAGGAGAGATAAAGACGTAATCAATGCCCTCCAAACAGACCTGCCGCTGGAAAAATCGCCGTTTGCAAAAATGGCCACCCAAGCGGCCATGAATGCGGAGGAATTCCTGGCGCACAGCCGGCAGCTGCTGGAACGAGGCATCGTGCGGCGTTACGGAGCCTCACTGAACCACCGAAAAGCCGGTTTCACTGCCAACGGGATGGCCTGCTGGGAAGTACCCGCCGAAAAAGTCGATATTGTGGGGAAAAGCCTGGCTTCAAGAAAAGAAGTCAGTCATTGCTATGAGCGGGAGACTAACGCTCTCTGGAAGTACAACCTTTTCGCCATGATTCACGGCCAGGCCATCGAAACCTGCCGGGAAATAGCCGCTGAGGCCACCGCGGCTAACGACCTGACCGATTACGTGATGCTTTTCAGCACCCGGGAATTTAAAAAACAGAGGATAAAGTACCCGGTATGAGAGAGTGTAAACATACGACTTCCTATTACCCGGTTTTTTTGAAAGTGACCGGTAAGCGGTGTGTCGTCATCGGCGGGGGACCGGTGGCCTTCCGAAAGGCCAGCTCCCTCCTGAAGCATGGCGCCAGCGTTGATGTCATCAGCCCCGAACTCTGCCCGGAACTGGCCGAACTGGCCACGGAAGGGCGGGTGCGCCTGTTCCGGAGGAATTATGAGGCGGGTGACCTGCGAGATGCTTTTGCAGCTATTGCCGCTACCGATGACAATGAAGTCAACAATGACCTGTTAAAAGAAGCTAAAGACCGAAAAGTACTGGTCAACGTGGTGGATGATGCCGAAAATTGCGATTTTATCGTCCCGGCACTACTTCATCGGGGGGACGTCACCATTGCCGTCTCGACCTCAGGCAGAAGCCCGGCCCTGGCCCGCAAAATCCGCACCCGGCTGGAAAATGAGTTCGGCGAGGAGTACTCGGCCCTGGCCCTTCTACTGGATGAGGTACGCAGCCGGCTAAAACAGCAGGAATTAAAAATCAGCAACGACGCCTGGCAGGAAGCAATCGACCTGGACCGGCTTACCGGTCTGCTCCGCAACGGCGAAGACGAAAAAGCGAGGCGCCTCCTGCTGGTTGGTTTAGGACTGTCACCAGATTGAGAGCGAGGTAATACCAGATGCAACTTAGTTTAGTAGGCATAAATCACCGGACGGCACCGGTCGCCATCAGGGAAAAGGCCGCCATCCGGACAGGAAAAATCGATGATTCTCTATCCCGCCTGGGACGTTATGTCGACCACGGTATCATACTGTCCACCTGCAACCGCACCGAGGTCTATACCACCAACGGCGATGGCGGGCACGGCCGGGAAGCCCTCTTTGATTTCTTGAAAACTCATCTGGAGACAACCGACACCGACCTGTCCCAGTACACCTATATCCTCAAGGATAAAGAAGCGGTGGCCCACCTCTTCCAGACTACCTGCGGTCTCGACTCGATGATTATCGGGGAGTACGAAGTATTGGGACAGGTGGGACAGGCGCTGGAAAACGCTGAGCGGATAAAGATGACCAACCTGCCACTACGACAGCTTTTCCAGGGGGCAATCAGGACCGGGCGGCGGGTACGAGAGGAAACCGGTATCAGCAAGAACGCCCTTTCGGTCAGTTCGGTGGCAGTGGATATGGCGACCCGGGTAGTTGGTGACCTCACCAAGTGCCGGATGCTGGTCATCGGCGCCGGCGAAGCGGGCAGGCTGGTGGCCAAGGCCGCCAAAGACCGGGGCGTCAACTCGATATTAATCGCCAGCCGGACCCAGGAAAGAGCGGCGATGCTGACCGAGGCCCTGGGCGGGACTCCTATCAGCCTGAGCAACCTGGCCGGGGAAATGCCCACTTGCGATATTATCGTCACCTGCGCCGACGCGCCGCACTGGATAGTCAGTGCCGACCACGTGGCAGCGGCCATGAAACTGCGCTCCGGTTCACCGATGGTTATTATCGACATTGCGGTACCCCGCAACGTCGATCCAGCAGTAGCTGAAATAGACAACGTTTACCTCCATAATATCGACGGATTGACCCAGATTTCAGACCAGAACCATCAGCAGCGTGAGGGTGAGGTTGAGAAAGCCGTGGAGATAATAATGAGCGAAATCGCCGAGTTTAATACCTGGTGGCAAACGTTGGAGGTCAGACCAGTGGTGAGCGCTTTGATGAAAAAGGCGGAAGAGATACGCCGCGCCCAACTTGAGAAGACGCTCAAGAAACTCGGCGCCCTCTCCGAAGAAGAACTTGAATCCCTGGAAGCGATGACAAAATCAATCGTCACCAAGATTCTTCGGGAACCGGTACGATACCTGAAAACAAATGTGAACGGCAACGCCGAAGTGGTGAGGGAGCTTTTCCGGTTAACCGAGGAGAAACCTAAATGAAGGGTGAAATAGTAATCGGTTCACGGGGGAGCAAACTCGCCCTGATTCAAGCCGGGTACGTCGCCGACAGAATAAAAGAAGCCAATCCACACCTGGCAGTCAGCCTCAGCACTATCGTGACTACCGGTGACCGCAACACCCATATTCAGTTCGACCAGATGAATGCAATCGGTATCTTCGTCAAGGAACTGGAGACGGCCTTGATAGAGGGCAGGATAGACCTGGCGGTACACAGCGTCAAAGACATGCCAACGGAGATTCCGGAGAACCTGTACCTGGCGGCGACCACCGAGCGAGCCGACCCAAGAGACGTGCTGGTGTCCGGATACGGGACCATCAGCCAGCTTCCCCATGGAGCCAGTATAGGCACCGGCAGCCTGCGGCGCGAAGTCCAGGTAGCCCGGCTCCGACCCGACGTGACGGCGGGCGGTATCCGGGGTAACGTGGCTACCCGCCTGCGTAAAGTGGCTGACGGCGAGTTCGCCGGGGTGATACTGGCGGCGGCAGCCATGCAGCGACTGGGCCGGGAAAGCGAGATAACCGAATACCTGTCCCTGGAGAGTTTTTTACCCGCCGTGGGACAGGGAGCGCTGGGAATAGAAATCCGGCGGGGAGATGAAGCGGTGGCCGAAATCGTGGCTACCATCAACCATTTGTCAACCTGGCAGGCAATCTCCGCCGAACGCGCTTTTCTCTACGCCCTGGGTGGCGGATGCCGGGCGCCTATCGCGGCGCTAGGGACAGTAAAGGGCGATATTTTAAAGTTGGAAGGAATGGTGGCCAGCGTGAGTCAAAGGAAGATGCTCTGCGATTCGTTAGAGGGCAGCGCGGCGAACCCTGAAAATACCGGACGGGAACTGGCTCGGAAACTACTGGGCGAGGGAGCGTCCGATTTTATTGCCGAGGTACAAGATGTTTAAAACAGGTAAAGTCTACCTGGTCGGTGCCGGTCCGGGCGACCCGGGCCTGATTACGCAAAAAGGAATCTGGTGTCTCAATAAAGCCGAGGTGGTGGTCTACGATAACCTGCTCGATAAGCACCTGCTTGAGCAGTCACCGGCGGGCGTGGAAAAGATATACGTAGGGAAACGCGCCGGTAAGCACGCCAAAACCCAGAGTGAGATAAACTGTCTGCTTGTCGATAAAGCCCGGGAAGGTAAAGCCGTGGTGCGACTAAAGGGCGGCGACCCGTTTGTGCTGGGGAGAGGTGGAGAGGAGGCCGAGACCCTGGCGGAGGAAGGTATCAGCTACGAGGTGGTGCCGGGGATAACTTCGGCGGTGGCGGTACCGGCTTATGCCGGAATTCCGGTCACCCACCGCAGTCGGGCGTCTTCTTTCGCGGTGATTACCGGACACGAAGACCCGGCCAAGGAAACATCGAGCATCGCCTGGGAGAAACTGGCCACCGGAGTGGACACGCTGGTCTTCCTGATGGGTATGCACAACCTGCCCGGAATCGCCGCCAAACTTACCGAGCATGGACGTCCGGCGGATACCCCGGTGGCGGTGATTAAAGACGGCACCAGCCATCGGCAGATAACGGTTGTCGGCACGCTGGCCAACATCGCCGCCCTGGTTGAGGAAAGACAGATAAGCGCTCCGGCGGTGATAGTGGTCGGGGAAGTGGTCAACCTCAGAGAGAAACTCGCCTGGTTTGATAACCGGCCTCTCTTTAATAAACGCGTCCTGGTGACGCGGTCCAGGCACCAGGCAAGTGCCCTGAGCAAGCTGCTCAGCGAACGCGGCGCCCAGCCGATTGAACTACCGGCCATCGATGTGCAGCCGATAAACGATAACACGGAGCTTGACCGGGCGATTGACGCTATGGACAGCTACCAATGGGTCCTCTTCACCAGCGTCAACGGTGTGGAGGCTTTTTTTGAACGGCTTAACGACCTGAAGTTTGATTCCCGCGCCCTGGGCGGCAAAATAGTTGGCGCCATCGGCTCGGCAACGGCGAGTGCGCTGGAAACGAAGGGGATTATACCTGATTTTGTGCCCGACACCTTCACCAGTGAGGGAATCATCGCCGGACTGAAGAGCCGGAATATCGACGGACAACGGTTCCTGCTGCCGAGGGCGGATATCGCCGATAAAGAGTTGATATCGGGACTGGTCAAACTCGGAGCGGAGGCAAAAGAGGTAGCCGTCTACCGCACCGTTCCAGCCACCGAAAGTATCGCCGAGGCCAGGCAACGGCTATTGGCCGGAGAAATCGACGTTATCACATTCACCAGTTCGTCAACGGTAACCAACCTGCTGGCAGCCCTTCCAGAAGGACTACCGAAGATAAATAATTATAAGGTTGCCTGTATCGGCCCCAAAACGGCGGCTACCGCCGCCGGAGCCGGACTGAAAATAGATATCATGGCCGATGAGCAGACCATACCCGGCCTGGTGGCCGCCATAGAAACGTATTTCGGCAAGGAGGTTTAGATGGCCGGTTTTCCTGAAATACGCCTGCGCCGCCTGCGCCGGACGGCAACATTAAGAGCCCTGGTGCGGGAAACCCATGTTGACATAGCCGACCTGGTGTATCCGATGTTCATCGTTGAAGGCAAGGGGATAAAGCAGGAAATAAGCTCGATGCCGGAGGTATTCCGGTTCTCTCCCGACCGTCTGGCTGAAGAAGTAACCGAAATAGCCGGACTGGGTATCCCGGCGGTACTGCTCTTCGGCATACCGGAAAACAAAGATGAAACCGGTTCATCGGGTTTGCAGGCCGAAGGTGTCGTCCAGCAGGCGATACGGGTCATTAAAAAAACGGCCCCAGAACTGCTGGTGATAACCGATGTCTGTCTCTGCGAATACACCAGCCACGGCCACTGCGGGGTAATTGTCGACGGACAGGTCGATAACGACCGGACACTATCATTACTGGCGAAGATGTCCCTGTCCCACGCCGAAGCCGGCGCCGACATTATCGCCCCCTCGGACATGATGGACGGTCGGGTGAAAACAATCCGCCAGGCACTGGACGAGACCGGATTCCAGCATATCCCCATTCTGGCCTACACCGCCAAGTACGCTTCGGCGTTTTACGGGCCTTTCCGCGAGGCGGCGGATTCGACACCGCAGTTCGGCGACCGCCTTGCTTACCAGATGGACCCGGCCAATGCCCGCGAGGCCCTTCGGGAGGCGGAACAGGATATCGCCGAGGGAGCCGATATCATCATGGTAAAGCCGGCACTGGCCTACCTGGACGTGATAAGGCAGATACGCAATAATTACAACGTCCCGCTGGCCGCTTACAGTGTCAGTGGAGAGTACGCCATGATTAAGGCAGCCGCCCAGCGGGGCTGGCTGGATGAAAAACGAGTGGTCATGGAGACACTCACCGCCATCAAGCGAGCCGGCGCCGATATAATTCTGACTTACCACGCCAAGGATGTGGGCCGGTGGCGAAAGGAATAATAAGGAGGTCCCGATGAACCAGGAACATTCGAAGCAACTTTTCCAGGAAGCGCAGCAGTATCTACCCGGTGGAGTCAACAGCCCGGCGCGCGCCTTCAAGGCGGTGGGCGGTACTCCTCCATTCATGGTAAAAGGAAAAGACTCAAAAATATTCGACGCCGATAATAATGAGTATATCGATTTTGTCTGTTCGTGGGGGCCTTTGATTCTGGGGCATACCCATCCTCAGGTAGTGGCAGCGTTGAAACGAGTTGTCGAACTAGGCACCAGCTTCGGCGCACCGACCGAGCTAGAGATAACGCTGGCCAAGATGGTATGCGATGCCGTACCATCAATCGAGATGGTGCGCTTCGTAAATTCGGGGACGGAAGCTACCATGAGCGCGCTGCGGCTGGCGCGGGCATTTACCGGCCGGGATAAGGTCATAAAATTCGACGGCGGCTATCACGGTCACGCCGACGGGCTGCTGGTCAAAGGCGGCTCCGCTATGGCCACGCTGAGCATACCCGATTCTCCAGGGGTACCGGCCTCTTATGCCGAGAATACGCTGGTGGCGCCCTATAACGATATTGAAGCTGTAGAGCAGCTGTTCCGTCAGAACGAGGGGAACATCGCGGCGGTAATAATCGAGCCGGTCGCCGCCAACATGGGGGTGGTGCCTCCTCAACCCGGTTTCCTGGCCGGCTTGCGCCAACTGACGGAAGGGATGGGAGCGCTGCTTATCTTCGACGAAGTTATCACCGGTTTCCGCGTCGCCTACGGCGGGGCACAGGCGTTGTACGGAATCAACCCGGACCTGACTTGCCTGGGCAAGATTATCGGCGGAGGATTGCCGGTGGGCGCCTACGGTGGCAAGCGCGAAATCATGGCCAAGATGGCGCCAACCGGGTCAGTCTACCAGGCAGGCACATTGTCCGGCAACCCGCTGGCAATGACCGCCGGGATAACCACCCTTACGGCACTGGGACAGCCCGGGGTTTATGAGCAACTGGAAAATACCACCTGCCGGCTGGAAGCGGGCATCACCAGGGCAGCGGCGGCAGCCGACGTGGAGGTAAACATCTCGCGAGTGGCTTCCCTGCTGACCATATTCTTCACCGGTAACGCGGCGCTGAACTACCAGTCGGTGGCGGCATCGGATACGGTACGGTTCGGGCGGTTTTTCTGGCAATTGCTGGAGCAGGGGATTTACTGGCCTCCGTCACAATTCGAGGCGGCGTTTATCTCCCTGGCCCACAGCGAGAAAGATATTGAGACGACCGTGGCCGCCATCAGCACGGCTTTTAAATCTTTAAACGCATAGAAGTAGTACCGGACAACCAAAGACGGTGTAACCAGCGGGGTGAAATTACGCCCAATATCTGCCGGCCATCCCGGCTACCTTGCGTCGCCCGGTTCCGTTGTCAAAATGTTACCGAAGGTGCTACAATTTCCGAGAAGCTATCCATCTAAAAATTAAAATAACCTGTTTCCGAGATAATACGAAAAGAGCCATAAGGCGCCAAGCAGCCGCGGCGATTTCCGGTTGGCAGCAGGGAGGAGACACGGGGAAGATGCCCGACAAAATAATTGCCACCCCCAGGGTACGAACGTCGCGCCTGGTAAACCAGGTACCCGACATAGGATTCAGCAAATTCCTGAGCCTGTTCCATTCACTTCCTCAGGAAGGGGAACGGATTATCTCACTGGGGGTTGGGGAACCTGATTTCACCACCCCCTGGCATATCTGCGAAGCCGGTCTGGAGGCCTTAAAAAAGGGGCAGACCAGGTATACTCCCAGCGCCGGTTTCCCGGAGTTGAAACTTGCCGTGGCGCAGAACATCGAAAACCGTTACGGTGTCCGCTACGACCCGGAGAGTGAGATTGTCATCACGGTGGGTTCCAGCCAGGCGATGGACCTCGCTTTCCGTGCCCTCCTGGATCCGGGTGATGAAGTGGTCATGCCCGACCCTTACTACATTTGCTATCCGTCCTGCATTACTATGGCGCACGGCATCCCGATGACGGTGCCGACCACAGCCGAAAACAGCTTTAAACTCGAAGCGAGACAACTCGAAGCCCACCTCACTCCCCGGACAAAGATAATTCTCTTTGGCTATCCGGCCAACCCGACCGGCACCGAAATGAGCCGCGAAGAGCTGGCCGAAATTGCCGAAGTAGCCCAAAAACACGACTTACTGGTGATATCGGATGAAATATACAGCCGGCTGACTTACGGGGTTGAGCATACCTGTTTCCCCAGCCTGCCGGGAATGAAAGAGCGCACCGTTCTGCTTGATGGATTTTCCAAAGCTTACGCCATGACCGGATGGCGCCTGGGTTACGCCGCCGGCCCGGCGGACATCATCGCCGCCATGTGCAAGATACACCAGAACACGATGCTCAGCCCGGCCAGCATGGCCCAGATGGCCGCCATTGAAGCTCTCAAGAGTGGTGAAGACGATGTCCGGCAGATGCTGGACGAATACAGTCAGCGCCGCAAGGTAATCGTCCGGGGGTTGAACGATATCGGCCTCAAATGCCATGAACCGATGGGCGCTTTTTACGCTTTTCCTTCGGTCAAGATAACCGGTATGACCTCAGGAGATTTCATGGAGACCCTGCTCCGCGAGGAGAGAGTGGTGGTCATGCCCGGCGACCTCTTCGGACGGCAGGGTGAAGGTTTTATACGTTGCTGCTATGCCGCCTCACTGCCCGACATAGAAGAGGCTCTGAAGCGACTGGCTCGATTTGTGCAGCGCCACCCCGGCGAGGTACGGGCCTGAGCCGGGCCAGCTGGGTCTAATTCCTGAAAGGGTTCGGCCTTCAGGTGGTGGGGGTCCTGACAGACGGCTACAACAGCGAAGGCACGGTGAGCGAAGCATCCTCCAGTTCGGTAATACCGATTTCAATATCCTGTATTATCTTTCTTTCTTTTTCCATGGCCTCGGGAAACATGTCATAGATTTTCTTCACCCTAGTCACACGCTTAAGTCCGGACAGGATGACCGTAATCGTCACCGCACTTCTTCTCCTGGGGTAATCGCCATACCGGATGATAGCCTCCGAGGCAATGTCTTTCAGGTAATCGCCCAGTTCCTTTACCAGGTCCATATTCATTTCCCGGGTCGGCGCCGACAGCAGGTAAAGCGCCCGGCTAGCATCGCGGGGGTCACATTCGAGCGACAGTTCGCTTACCGCGCAATCCATCGCCTGAATCCCTTTATGAGTCTCGGCACTTTTTCTCTTGAAACTGCGCCTCCACTCGAAGGGAAGCTGGAACAACGGTAAGGAAGATTCACCGTAACCGATTATCGTCCAGCCGGAAAGAGTCTGCATAATATCACCGGCATCCAGCAGACGGGCACCGATATTCTTGACCTTCTTTTCTTCCCCGACGCAAAGCAGGTCATAGAACGGAGCCACGATTAACTCGTTTATCTTGGCCATATTGTTCTTAAGGGAAGCATCTTTCTTTATGTATCTCTGGTTATCAATAAGGATGGTGGCATCAGCCACCTGGCTTACCGATTTAAGACATGTAGCCGTGTTAAACACCGTCCGGTGCTCGGTCTGTTCTTCATGCTCAAAGGGAAGCGCCAGCATGGCATAGACGTGCTTATCCCGATAGCGCTGCTTTATGGCCTGCGCCAGCACCGAGATTGACCCGGAGCCGGTGCCGCCGGCGGTACTGGCCACCAGTAAAATGGCGTCCGATTCATAAAAACGTTTGGTTACTTTTACAGCGTCAATAACCTTATCGGCGTCCATGCGGGCGATTTCGGCGGCGGTTTCGTTTATCTTACCCACGCCGTGGCCGCTGGTTCTCCGGCCACCGATGAGTATCCGGTGCCGGTAATCAGATTTTATATTGGATAGCCCGCTCAGGTCAGCGGCGTCCGTATTGACGGCAAAGGCACCGGTGATTATCTCCATCCCCCGTTCCCGTCTGGCTTTCTTTCCCAAGCGGGCAAATTCATCGGCAATCCGGCTGCCGCATTGCCCGCATCCAACGACTATTATCTTCATTTTCTCTCCTCATTCAGTTATTTTAGCAACGTAATTCAGTCTCCACGTTGTTCTGCTTACATGATACCCGCAGTAGAGAGACTATGATATCCCCAATTAGTACCACCGGGCACCAAACATTGGTACTTCCTTCTATATCGATTATAGACTTAGCTAAGCACGGCACCATTGGCGATCACAGATAGTGTGACCGGTCACGACCAGCCAGTCCGGGTAACGCGATTTAACCTATTTCTCAACCCAATTTTAGGCATACCCCTCTTGACAATTAAGGTTAATTATGGTTAGATTGAACAAGAAGCTGGTGCTCCTAAATCTAAGAAACGAGGAGGTGTACTGTGAAGCTTCATGAACTCTTCGGAGTGTGGCAGGTGGACAGGGGGGGCCCTGCGTGAAGGCGGGGCGGAGAGAACTTGAGCCTGACTCGAGATAGAATCAGGAGTCAATCTCCGTAAGGAGAGACTCAATTCGGTGGTGATAACCGAGAATGAGCCGGGTGAGAGCCAAACCAGATTAGATGGGGGTCGCTGAAAAAGTGACCCCCTTTTTTTAACCATCATCTTGACAGATGAATTATCGCCCGCTTAGAATTGGCGCAGAGTAATCAGTGTCGTTAATGTCATGGAGAAAAAACCCAAAGTTTATGACGTCAGCTTGACAATACACCCTGATATGCTGGTATGGCCGGGAAACCCGCCGGTAACGATGGAGACGGCCAAAGCAATCGCCCGGGGTGATTCAAGCAACGTCTCTTTGCTCCGTATCGGTACACACACCGCCACCCACGTCGACGCTCCGCGACACTTCATTGAGGGCGCCCTGGGAATTGACAGTATCAGCCCTGATATTCTGCTGGGTCGAGCACGTCTTTTCCGGCTACCAGGGGTACGCCGCATTGACCGGCAGGTACTGCAAGCACTGGACCTGAAAGGGGTTAGCCGCCTGTTACTGGGAACGGATAACTCCGTCCTGCTCAGAAAAAAGGAACTGGACACCGGTTATGCCTTCCTTACCGGGGAGGCCGCCCGTTATCTGGTGGAGACAGGAATCAGACTTATCGGCATCGATTACCTTTCCATAGAAGAACACCGGAAAGAAGGGAGACCCACTCATCATATCCTGCTGGAGGCAGAGGTAGTGATTGTCGAAGGGCTGGACCTGGCCGGAGTACCGCCCGGCGATTACGAATTGCTGTGCCTGCCGCTAAAAATCAAAGACGGCGACGGGGCACCGGCGCGAGTATTACTGAGGGAGGTATCATGAACAGACCCATCAGGCTGGTACCGGCTATCCTGACCGAAGACCCCAAAACACTGGAGACGATGATACGACTGGCGGAAACGTTTACCGATTACGTACAGGTGGACGTCATGGACGGGCAGTTCGTTCCGTCTTGCAGCATATCATGGGCCGACATGGAGGGCCTATCGGTGAAGCTGAAATGGGAAGTACATCTTATGGTACGACACCCGGAAGAATACCTGGAAGGCTTTCGCCGAGCCGGGGCGCAGCGAGCCATCTTCCATTACGAAGCCGGTCAATCACCGCGGAAAGTTATCGCCGCCGCCCGGGCACTGGGTCTTGAAGCCGGTCTGGCGGTGAACCCGGAGACACCCGTCTCCGCCATACTCTCCCTGGTCGACGATCTGGATAGCGTTCTCTTCCTGTCGGTGAACCCGGGGTTCTACGGCAGCCAGTTTATCCCTGAAGTGATGGCTAAAGTTATCGAACTGCGCCGGCTCAGGCCGGAGATAGAAATAGGTATCGACGGCGGCATAAAAGAGGCTAACATCACCGAAGTGGCCAGATCAGGAGTGAACGTTATCTGCGTAGGGAGCGCCGTTTTTGTACAACCGCAACCCGCCGAGAGTTACCGGCGCCTGTTGTCCCTGGCACAGGGGAGTTAACCCAACCCAGCGGCTATTTTCCGCTTTTCCTGACGGGGTGCCCACCGAACTGCTGGCGCATGGCAGCCAGCAGCTTGACACCAAAAGGCTGTTCCTGACGGGAGCGAAAGCGCGCCTGGAGCGCCTGGGTGATGACCGGCGTCGGCACGCCAAGTTCGATGGATTCCTGTACCGTCCAGCGGCCTTCTCCGGAATCGTCGACATAAGCCTGGAGGCTTTCCAGGTCGGGGTCCTCGTGCAAGGCAGCCGCCACCAGGTCGAGCAGCCACGAGCGCACCACACTGCCGTGACGCCATATTTCAGCGGTGCCCGCCAGGTCGATATGAAATTCCTCTTTGGCGCGCATCAGTTCAAAACCTTCGGCATAGGCCTGCATCATGCCGTACTCAATACCATTATGAATCATCTTGACGAAATGTCCCGACCCAGCGGGGCCAATGCGGCCATATCCCATGTCCGGAGAAGGCGCCAGCGCCCGGAAAACGGGTTCAAGTCTGCGAAACGCTTCCGGTTCACCGCCGACCATAAGGCTATAGCCTTCTTTTAATCCCCAGACGCCGCCACTGGTGCCGACATCCAGAAAATAGAGGTTTTTTTCCGCCAGCGACGCCGCCCGGCGCATGCTATCCTTATAGTTGGAATTACCGCCGTCGACGATGACATCACCGGCCGACAACAGACCGCTCAAAGCGTTGAGGGTGTTTTCGGCAGGTTCACCGGCGGGTACCATCAACCAGACGGCACGGGGGCCGGAGAGATTGGCTACCAGTTCTTCAAGAGAGGCAACGCCAGCCGCGCCTTGTTTCACCACGGCGTCTACGGCAGCCGCAGACGGGTCATAGACAACCACACGGTGGCCGCCGCCGATCAGACGCTGCGCCATGTTACCGCCCATTCTGCCCAGACCAATCATACCCAGTTCCATAGTTTACCTCCCCCTCAAAATCAGAGCAGGCCGGCCAGCGCCGAGAGCGCATCCCGGTCACCCGATTCCAGGTGAACTCGAATCACGCGCCGCCCCAGCGATTGCAGGGTCTGAAGATCGCCCAGGGCCTCTGCGTCAGCCAGTACGCCGAAGGTGAAGAATTGGCCGGGAACGGGAATATCCTGCCGGTGGTCGGCGGTTATCTGCAGAAACAAACCACTATTGGGGCCGCCTTTGTGCAGTTGACCGGTAGAATGCAGCAACCTCGGCCCGTAAGCGGTGGTGGTGGCGATACGATATTGCTGGCTGACCTTCCGGGAAAGCCCAGCCAGTGCCCGGTCGGTATCCGGCGTCTGGCGAAGATAAGCCATCACCGCCAGGTAATCACCTTTCCCGGCTTCAGCCAGTAAGTCGGCCAGGGAACCTTCCGTTTTAACCTCCGGAAGACGCCCACGGTCACGGTATTCCTGAAGAACACGCCCGGTGGCGTCTTTGGCGGCCTGCACGTCAGGCTGGTCAAATGGGTGTATGCCCAGAACAGCCCCGGCGACAGCAACGGCAAATTCCCAGCGGAAGAATTCCGCACCCAGATCATAACACTCCGCCATTTCCAGGGTTAACACCGGCTGTCCGGAAGAGGCGATACAATTCATGGCAGTATCGACAGCGACGTTATCATCCCCTTTCAAGCGAAGACAAACGAAGAGCCGGTCGTCTCCGTAATCAGCTCTGTCCATGGGAGCCTCCTCCATGACCGGCACGATACCTTTGCCTTCCTTCCCGAGGCTTTCGGCAATAAGCTGCTCCACCCAGAGGCCGAAGCTGGCGAGGGCCGGGGAAGTTACCAGGGTAAGCTTATCCCGCCCTTTCAGGGACAGAGCGGCCATCCCGGCGCCCAACCAGGCACCCATATTATCCCGGGCGGGCACGTCCGCACCACAGGCAGTCCGCATAACATCCACGCCGTCGAGAAGTTTCTTTATGTCAATTCCCATCAGGGCGGCCGGCACCAGGCCAAAGTAGGACAGGACGGAATAGCGGCCACCCACGTCAGAGGGATTGACAAAGAGGCGCCGGAATCCGGCTTCCTCAGCCAGTTTCGCCAGCGAGGTTCCTTCATCAGTGATGGCGATGAAGTTTTGTCCGGCCGATTTTTCGCCCCGGTCAATTTCGACAAGTTTTCTAAAATACCGGTAAAAAGAGTCGGTCTCCATGGTGCCGCCCGATTTGGAAGCAACGATAAAGAGGCTAGACGCCGGTTCGATAGCGTCAGTAACCGACTGCACCCAGTCCGGCACAGTAGAATCAAGCACGATAAGCCGGGGAGAGTCCTCAGCTATCCCAAGAGTACGGCGTAATACTTCCGTACCCAGGCTGGCGCCACCCATGCCCAGCAACACCACATGCCTGAAACCGGCACCCCGTATCTCTTCGGCAAAAGACACCAGAGCAGGTATTTGCTCACGCATAAAATCGGTAACCTTCAACCAGCCGAGGCGATTGTCAATTTCCCGTGGTTCCGGTTTCCAGACGGTATGGTCTTTCCGCCAGATACGCGCGACCACGTCACGCTGCTGCAGGTCGGCCAGGACAGTTTTTACATCAGGGGAATCAATCATGGTAATCCTTTCCGAACCCGGTCTTCTATTTGGGACCGGTTCCAGACTCGATATCCAGCACTTTTCGTAATCGACGAGCGTGCCGTTCCTCACCGGAAAAACGGGCGTTCAGGAAGGCGGTCACTAACTCTACCGCCAGCGCACCGCCGATAATGCGCGCTCCCAGGCATAGCACGTTCATGTCATCATGTTCCACGCCTTGGTGTGCCGAATAACCGTCATGGCAGATTCCAGCCCGGACACCGGGCACCTTGTTGGCGGCAATGCAGGCACCCACGCCGCTGCCGCAGATAATAATGCCGCGCGGCGCCTTACCTGAAGCGACCGCCTGAGCCACGGCGTAAGCGAAATCAGGGTAATCGTCAGACGGGTCAAAGGAATGAGCGCCCACGTCCAGTACCTCGTAGTCCTGACCCTTCATCCAAGGCAGCAGTTCCTCTTTTAGCGGGAATCCGCCGTGGTCAGTGCCCAGAGCCACCAACTGTGTCATGGCTTGCCTCCTTTAACCAATCGTAAAGCTTCACCTGCCATATGCCGGGCGGTAAGTCCAAACTGTTCGTAAATCACCGGGGCCGGCGCTGAGGCGCCGAACCTGGCAAGGCCGATGATAATCCCATCCGGCCCCACATACCGTTCCCAGCCCAGCTTGGCCCCCGCTTCAATGGAAACACGCCTCCGGATAGTCGGAGGTAAAACACTATCGCGATAGTCAGTCGATTGAGCATCAAACAGTTCCCAGGAAGGCAGTGAGACGATGCGAGCGCTGATATTCTGCTCCAGCAGCAGTTTCCCTGCTTCCAGAGCGATATGGACTTCTGAACCGGTGCCGATAAGGATAACGTCGGTGGCGGCGCCGGCCTGCCACAAAATATACCCGCCGCGGCTCACCCCGCCGGCCGGAGTCAAGGTCTCCCGATCGAGCACGGGCAAGTTTTGCCGACTCAGCGCCAGGACGGTGGGGCCATTACGGCGTTGCAGGGCCACTTTCCAGGCCTCCACTGTCTCCGTAGCGTCGGCCGGGCGTAGCGTGACCAGTCCGGGAACGGCTCGCAGCCCGAGTAATTGCTCGATGGGCTGATGAGTCGGCCCGTCTTCCCCAAGGCCAACCGAGTCATGAGTAAAGACAAAAATAACCCGCAGTCCCATCAATGCCGCCAGGCGAATGGGAGGACGCATATAATCGTAAAATATAAGAAAAGTGGCCGTATAGGGAATAATTCCGCCATGAAGAGACATGCCGTTGGCGACAGCTCCCATGGCGTGCTCCCGGATTCCAAAGTGGAGGTTGTGGCCAGCGTAATTATCAGCGCTAAAATCTCCCTTGTCCGACAGGATGGTCTTGGTCGAAGGGGAGAGGTCCGCCGAACCGCCCATCAACGAGTGTAACCGGGAAGCGATGGCGTTCATCACCTGCCCGGAGGCGACACGGGTAGCCACCGGTTTGTCCCCGCTTTGGAAGAGACGGTCAAGCCCGGCATCCCAGCCCTCCGGCAGGTCGCCGCTCAAATCTGCGGCCAGTTGACGCGCTTCTTCCGGATAAGCCAGTTGATAGGCCGCCAGCCGGCCCTGCCATTCCTCCTGAGATTGACGGCCGCTCTCCAGTGCCTGCCGGTAGTGTTTCCCGGCTTCAGGGGGGATAGTAAAGGGTTCTTCATATTTCCAGCCCAGGCTTTGCCGGGTTAGAGACACTTCTTCTTCCCCCAGCGGTTCTCCGTGGGCGGCGGCGGTACCCGCCTTGTTGGGGCTGCCGTAGCCGATTATGGTGCGGCAGATAATAAGGCTGGGACGTTCACCTTCAGCCCGGGCTTTACCTATCGCCGCATCAACGTCGGAAAGATTCATACCGTCGATAGGACCAATGACCTGCCATCCGTAAGCCTGAAACCTCCGGGACACGTCTTCCGTAAAGGTAATGTCGGTACTACCCTCAATAGAGATATCGTTATCGTCATAAAGATAAATGAGTTTCCCCAGTTTCAAGGTTCCGGCCATTGAGGCGGCTTCCGAAGAAACACCCTCCTCAAGATCACCGTCCGAGACGATACTGTAGACAAAATGGTTGATTATCCGATGACCGGGTCGATTATAATGCTGCGCCAGCCATCGTTCGGCGATAGCCATACCCACCCCGTTAGCGAATCCCTGCCCCAGCGGGCCGGTGGTTACTTCAATTCCGTGGCCTGGGGCGTATTCGGGATGCCCGGCCGTCCGGCTGCCCCACTGGCGGAACCGCTTAATTTCATCCAGGGACAGGTCGTAGCCGGTGAGGTGGAGCAGCGAATACAGCAGGGCGGAGGCATGTCCCGCCGAGAGAATGAACCGGTCACGGTCAGGCCAACGCGGGTCGGCTGGGTTATGTTTGAGAAAGCGGTCCCAGAGCACATACGCCATGGGTGCAATGCCCAGGGGCGCCCCGGGATGACCAGAAGCGGCTTTCTGCACCGCATCCACGGCCAGAAAACGCAGGGTATTAACACATAGTTCGTCCAGTTCCGGCGAAGTCATTCCCGACCTTTTCTCCCGGTGCGAGCTACATTACTCAAGGAAAGAGCCTTTATCCCTCCCGAAGGGAACTATTTTTCTTTACTCAGGGAAGGTACCGCTACCCCTCTTCGGTTTTACCCCAGTTCTGCATCAACTCTTTCAAACGCTGTGCCAGCTTGGGGCTGGAGCGCAGACGCTCAATAAAAACGGGGCAGCCTTCCACCATAGAATTCTGGGCAGCCGTGGCCATGCCGGACAAAAGATTTTGCATACCGAGGTCCGCCTGCAGCGGCAGATTCATTCCCGGTGTCGACTCCAGTTGCCGCCGTATATCTTCAGCGGTGAACCGCATGGGCATGACGCAAGATTTATACCACGGGCATTCCTTACACTGGACTATCCCATAAGCTTCGCTCAGAATGTCGTCCAAAGCCTGTCTCCTTCTGGTTCACGGTTTCACATCACAGTTGATTATAACCTAATGCTAATCAATTTAACCGGAAATATCAAGTGACTTTTTTGTTGAAA
The DNA here is from genome assembly GCA_965369965.1 of uncultured bacterium. Lineage (GTDB taxonomy): Bacteria > Chloroflexota > Dehalococcoidia > Dehalococcoidales > RBG-16-60-22 > JACZSH01. The sequence goes on from CBDUSH010000002.1 coordinate 26,580, forward strand.
TCCTCTATCCGGAGATGTTAATATAACTTCGGTCAAATACCGGGACGGTAATTACCCCGAAAACAAATCGCAGCTAAAATATCCAGTCACCGGCGGCAGTTTCTCCCGGTAACACAGTATCAATAAGTAAGCAGAAGGAGAATTCAATGATGCCCGACATGGAAGAGAGAATCAGGTCACTGGCAGAACACACTTACGGCACATGGAAAGCACAGAAAGGCTGGAAAAATCCTCTCTATATTAAAGACGCCGAAGGTGTCTACATGTATGATGAGAACGACCGGCCAATCCTTGATTTTTCATCCCAGTTGATGTGTTCCAATCTTGGCCACAAAAACAAGGTTGTTATTGAGGCAATCGTGAAGCAGGCTGAGAGTATGCCCTACATCGCGCCCGCATTCGCCACGGACGCGCTGTTGAGCGCCACGGAGGCGCTGGTATCGGTAATGCCGAAAGGGCTGGACAAGTTTTTCTTCTCCACCGCCGGCACAGAGGCCAATGAAGGGGCATTGATGATGATCAGGCAGTACATGTCCCCCAGTTACAAGGTGATTTCACGGTATCGCTCGTATCACGGCGGGACCATCGCCGGACTGTCTTTTACCGGTGACCCGAGACGGTGGTACGCGGAGCGAGCCAGGTTCACCGTTGAGGGAGTCTGTTTTGCCCCGGACGCTTATTGTTACCGATGTCCCTTCGGGCTGAAATACGGGGAGTGCGGGATACAGTGCGCCGAGTACGTGGACTATATGATTAAGGAAGAGGGTAACGTGGCGGCGGTTATCATTGAGCCGGTAGTCGGCACCAACGGCCGCATGGTGCCGCCCCCGGAATACCTGCCTCGACTGCGCCAAATCTGCGATGAAAACGGCGTGCTACTGGTCTGCGACGAAGTAATGTCCGGCTGGTACCGCACCGGGCCGTTGTTCGCGGCACAGAACTGGGACGTGACGCCCGACATTATGACCACCGCCAAAGGGTGCACCAACGCCTATACGCCGGTGGGTATCACCATAACTTCCAAGAAAATAGCCGACTTTTTCGAGGAAGAAACCCTCATCCAGGGGCATACTTATGCCTTCCACCCGCTCGCCCTGTCGGCGATCGCTCCATCAATATCAGAACTTCAGAAACTCAATGCTACCGGCCTGCCCCAGAGGGTCAGCAAGTACATGGAACAGAAACTGTACGAACTGCAAGACCGGCACGAGTGCATCGGTGACGTGAGAGGACTCGGCCATTTCTGGGCGCTGGAACTAGTCAAGAACCGGAAGACTAAAGAGCAATTCAACACCAAGGCGGACAAGTTCCGTAAGCCACTGATGATCGATAAGATCGCCGGTGAGGCGATGAAGCTGGGAATGTATATTGTTCCCTGGTGGGATACGCTGATGGTGGCGCCGCCGCTCATCACTACCGAAGCGCAGGTGGATGAAGGAATCGCCGTCCTGGACAAGGTGCTGCTGGTTGCCGACCAGGAGGTCGAACACACTGACAGCGCCGGTTCAAGAAGCTCGGCGGCCTTCAAAAAGTAAGCACAGGAACAGTACCGGATTAATCGGCGGGTGGTGCCAGTATCACCCGCCGATTTGATTTATAGCTCACATGACTTTGCCCAGAGCGGTCTCAAGCTCTTTCATGGTGGTGAAGGCGCCCACCTTCCGGTCCCGGATAATGCCGTTTTCGTCAATCAGCAAGGTGGTCGGAATACTCCGGACATTATACATCAGAGCGACATCCTGTCCGGAATCCAGCAGCGTGGTGAAGGTAAGCCCGAACTCTCCCATAAACTCCCCGACCTCACCGGGACTTTCCCCGAGGTTAACCCCCAGCACCACCAGCCCGTTAGCCGCCTGCTCTTCGTGTATCCGCTGCAAAAACGGCATCTCGTAGCGGCAGGGGCCACACCAACTTGCCCAGAAGTTAACCAACACCGGTTGTCCTCGAAAATCGCTCAGGGAAACCGACTGCCCTTCGAGGTTAGAAAGCTGGAAGTCAGGCGCCAGTTTACCTACTTCCGGGGCCGTTCCGGCACTGGAACAACCGGCCAGTCCCAGCCCCAATGTGAAGACTATAACCAGCATAAGTGCCGTCATTATTTTTAAAACTTTACCCATGCCTACCTCCAGTAAGTACTTCTATCCGGCGAGTGAAGAAAACCAGATCAATTTGTTTAACAGGGCCATTATACCAAGGGTAATGAGCAGTACACCGCTCACGATATAAATAATCCGGGAATATCTTTGTATTCGCCTGAGCAGCGGCCTGAAAAAATCAAAAGCAAACCCGATTATAAGGAAAGGGAGACCCAGTCCCAGTGAATAAAAAGCCAGCAGGTACGCCCCGTTCCAGGCCGTCGCCGAGTTCAGGGCAATAGTCAGGATGCCGGCCAGTATCGGGCCGACACAAGCCGTCCAGGCCATTGAAAAAACCGCCCCTATTAAAAACGAGCGCAGATAACCGGTGGTCCGGCCCAGCGACGGAGACAGTCGTTTCTCAAAATTCAACCAGGGCACTTTCAGCGAGGCCAGCATAAACACCCCGAAGGTAATCAGCAGAACGCCCGATATTTTATTTAACAAGGCATAGCTGGGATTAATCGCGGCTGCGGTTAAGCCGGCAATCGCCCCCAGGGTGGTAAAAACGAGGGAAAAGCCGAGCACGAAGCTAAGTGAGTGGAAAAATAGGGGCAGGCGAATTCCAGTTTCCTTTTTGTCCAGCGCCTGGGTACCAGCCAGGCTGGCCATATAGGTGGGCACCAGCGGCACCACGCAGGGGGACAGGAAAGAAAGCAGCCCGGCGCTGAAAGCAACTACTAACGACATATTTTCCATACTTATATGTGTGAACCTTGAAGTTAATCCGGAAGGTCGAGTAAGGAGTGAGGGTAATTTGACTGCCGCTTATCGCGAACAGGGGCTGACCACAAATATTTATACACTCAACATATGCTGAATACTCTATATATGGAAAATATGCTAAGTACTCTAAATATTCTACAAGGTGCCCGCTAAAATGTCTAACCGGAGCCGGTATCTCCGGATTAAGTACCGGTGGACAGGGCACGACATGGGTCTTATAATTTAAGGGTAACGGGAGGAGGATAATCATAAAACCTTTAAGCTACACCCAGATTGCGCTCTACCAGGCCTGCCCTTTAAGCTACAAGTTCCGCTACATCGACCGGATGGAGACGAAGGAGAAGTGGTACTTCAGTTTTGGTAAAACGATACACCTCTGCGCCGAGCGCTTTTTCAGGGTAAAAGTACCGCCGCCGCCAACGCAAGAGGAATTATTGCAATTTTATGAGCAGTCATGGCTTTCGGCGGGTTTCGAGTCGGCGGAAGAAGAGGCGAACTATAAAGCCTACGGCAGGGAAATCCTCGTCAAGTTCTGGGAAATCCACTATCCCCAATTTCGCGCCCCTCTGGCCGTGGAGCGCCTGTTTTACATTGATGTCGACGGGATAAAGTTGAGGGGTTTCATCGACCGGGTGGACAAGCTGGAGAGCGGTGGCCTGTCCATCGTCGACTACAAAACGAATCGAGACCTGTTTACGATTGACTACTTAGAGCAAGACCTCCAGCTGACGCTTTACCAGATGGCAACGGAGCAACTCTGGCGGCTGCCTGTAGAGCAATTGACCCTCTACCACATGAGGTCGAATACGCCCTGCAGCTGCGGACCGAGGCAGAGTCAACGCCTGGAGCAAGCCCGGCATCTGATACTGGATGTGGCCGAAAATATCGCCGGCGGAAATTTCCCGGCCACCGAGCACCAGTACTGTCCCTGTGATTTCCCGGAGCATTGCCCCTACTACCGGCACCAGTACCTGGCGGCAACGGGAGAGCCCATCGAGCAGCCGGAATTACCCGGCATAGCCATCGCCGATACCGTCGAACAGTATGTTTCCCTCCAGCAGCAAATTAAAGAGCTGAGACTTCAGTTTGAAGAAGCCAAGCAGGCGATTATCGGTTTCTGCGAAGCGGAGGGATTGAACCGGGTGCATGGTAAGGAAAACTGCCTGACCTACAAGCTGATGGAGACGACCGGATTCAGCGAGGATGAGGTCAGGGAACTGCTGGCGCCGGCTGGCTTGTGGGAGCAGGTGTTGAGCCTCGACCAGTCAAAATTAAAGGCGCTCCTCAGCGATGAAGCGACCGCCGTAGATATTCGAAAAAGACTGGAATCACTGAGAGAAGTTATATCTACCTCCGCCCGGTTATGGGTAAAAAAACTCGATGATGAGCCATGACAGACCGCCGAACGATTTGACTTTTCAACCGGTTTATCTTATGCTGTTCCTGAATAACAGGTAACCAGAGGCGCCCGAGCGTGAGCGAGGGCATAAATGGAGTGCAAGCCGGTGAGAGTCCGGCGCGGCCGCGCCGCTGTATTGTCGGGTCAGCCCGCCAAGAGCCAGAACGCCAGCCTCTCAATATCCTACATGACTCCGCGGGGAGTAGTAGGCTTTTTTATTGAGCCTACCCACCCCCGACGGTGTCTTTAAACCGGACGGAGGAGGGTGCCATGCCGACTGATAACGGGGACAGAGAGCGAAAATATCACCTCTGGGGGTGGGGCCTCTTTCTAATCTGTGCCGGTTTCTTTATCGCTTCCGGAATCACCAACGGCGATCTGCTGAGCATCATCGGCAGTGTCATTTTCCTTATCGGATGCCTTGTCTTCATTGTCCCGCTGGTATCCAGAGGCAACCGAAATAAAGACGAATAGCCGCTCTCGCCGGTGGACAGTCTTGACTTTTACCGTTACCACCACCAAAATTAATTTGAGATAAGGAGAACAAATGCGTCTCGATGAAATGATAAAGCCCCTGAACATAAAAGCAATGGCCGAAGCCAGAGTCAGGCAGGACACCCTGACCAAGCCGCCGGGAAGCCTGGGCAGACTTGAAGAACTCTCGATTCAACTGGCCGGCATCCAGGGCAACCCAATCCCCAAAATCGAGCATAAAGCCATCATCACCATGGCCGGCGACCACGGGGTGGTCGCCGAAAAGGTGGGCAACTGGCCACAGGAAGTTACCACCCAAATGGTCTATAATTTTCTGGGGGGCGGCGCTGGAATCAACGTCCTCGCCCGGCAAGTCGGCGCCCGGGTCATCGTCGTCGACATGGGAGTAGCCACCGAGTTAAAAACCGACCGCCGATTGGTAATTAATAACATCGGCCGGGGCACCGGTAATATCGCCACCGGTCCGGCAATGACTATCAACCAGGCGGAGCAGTCAGTTGAAGCCGGCATCAAGTTGGTACAGGACGAAGCAGGGAAAGGACTGGATATCGTGGGCACCGGTGACATGGGCATCGGCAATACCAGCGCCAGCAGCGCTATTTGTGCCGCCATTACCGGCAAGTCGGTCGCCGAGGTGACCGGCCGCGGCACCGGATTAAGCGATGAGCAGCTTAACCACAAAACAGAAGTTATCCGCCGGGCATTGGAGCTGAACCAGCCCGACGCGGCTAACCCGCTTGATGTCCTGGCTAAAGTGGGCGGTTTTGAAATCGGGGGGTTGGCGGGGGTAATGATAGGCGCGGCGGCCAGCCGCATTCCGGTGCTTATCGATGGATTCATCTCCGGAGCGGCGGCACTCATCGCCACGACACTCTGTCCGGCGCTGAAAGACTACCTTATCGCCTCGCACGTGTCCGCGGAGGCGGGACACCGCATAATGCTGGAGCACATGGAACTCCAGCCCTTACTGAACTTGGATTTACGACTGGGCGAAGGCACCGGTGCGGCACTGGGAATGTTCCTGGTGGAGGCTTCAGCCCGGATTTTATCTGAAATGGCCACCTTTGCCGAAGCCGGCGTATCCGAAGGAGACGAGACACACCATTGAGCGGTTTTCTGGCGGCGATACAATTCCTGACCACCATACCGGTGCCCGGACGACATGATTTCAGCCCGGAAAAACTCGGGCGTTCGGCAGGTTACTTCCCGGTAATCGGCGTTATCATCGGTCTTATCCTGGCCGGTTTGAGTTGGCTGTTCGGCCTGCTGTTACCTTCCGAAGTCACCAACGCGCTGCTGATTGCCTTTATGGTTATCGCCAGTGGCGGACTGCACCTGGATGGCTTTGTCGACACCTGCGACGGAATCGGCGGACAAAAACCGGCCGAAGACAGGTGGCGGGCAATGAGTGACAGTCGAGCGGGGAGTTTCGGTATTATCGGCGTTGTCTTGCTGCTGCTGGTCAAGTACGCCGCCCTGAACAGCGTGCCGTCCAACTCACTGCTGATAACTCTGGTGATGATGCCGATGTTGAGCCGGTGGGCAATGGTCTACGCGGTTTTCACGTATAAATACGCCAAGCCGACCGGCCTGGGCAAGGCGTTCAAAGAGAGTACCGGCTGGCTGGGATTCACGGTGGCGACGGTTATCACCGTGGTGATGGCGATGCTTATCGCCCAGCTAATCGGCCTGGTGATAATGATTGTCGCCTGGATAGTAACCGTGATTACGGCCGCCTATTTCAAGGGCAAGTTTTCCGGTCTTACCGGAGACAATTACGGAGCGATAAACGAAATAATCGAAGTGAGCGTGCTTCTTTTAATCAGCTTGCTGGCCACCAGAGGGCTATTCTAAGCGGGAGGGAAAATGTCAAGACTGCTGCTGGTGAGACACGGTGATACCAGGGCAAACAGCGCCGAGAGGTTCTGGGGACACACCGACGTGGCCTTGAGTGACGACGGGGTAAAACAAGCGGAGCAACTGCGCCACCGTCTGGCGAGTGAAAAGATTGGCTTTGCCTACGCCAGCGACCTGTGCCGGGCTTCACTGACTGCGGAAATTATCGCCCACCCCCACCGACTGGATGTGGTCATCTGTACCGAGTTGCACGAGGTTAATTTCGGCACGGTAGAGGGGCTGAATTTTAAGGAAATCAGCCAGCAATATCCGGCACTGGCCGCCAGTTGGTCAACGAGAGACATGAACTTCCGGTTTCCCGAGGGAGAAAGCATCGGCGACCTCAACCACCGGGTGAGCCAGTTCCTGCCCCGGCTGGTAAAACACGCCCCAGAGGATACTCTGCTTATCGTCGCCCACAGCGGCGTACTGAGGTTACTTATCTGCCAGTTACTGGAAATAGCCCCGCAGCACTGGCGGCAAATCCGCACCGACCTGGCTTCATTAACGGTAATAGAGACGTACCCCCAGGGAGCCATACTGAACTTATTGAACGATACTTCACACCTCAATAAGGAGGTTTAAATGTACCCGGTTTTCGTTTCATGGAGCGGCGGGAAAGACTGCTGTCTGGCCGCCTACCGCGCTCGAGTCAAAGGTTTTGACCTACGCTACCTGGCAAATACGGTGACCGAAAACGGTGAACGCTCCTGCAGTCATGGCCTGGCGGCCAATGTTATCCCGATACAGGCGCAAGCGATGGGTATACCGGCTGTCCAGCGACCGACGACGCGTGAGACGTATGAAGCCGAGTTTACCGATATGCTACAGACTTTTCGCCGGGAGGGGATTAAGGACGGCGTCTTCGGCGATATCGATTTTAACGCACACCGGGAGTGGATTGAGCGGGTCTGTCAGCAGGCCGGGATTACTCCCCACCTGCCGTTGTGGCTGGAAAGCCAGGACAGCCTGATAAGAGAATTCATCGACGCCGGTTTCAAGTCGATAGTAATAGCTACCAAGACCGAGATACTGGGAGAGGAGTGGTTGGGCCGGATGATAGACCACGATTTTGTCCGCCAACTGGAAGACCTGAGCCGGACAAAAAACGTCACTCCCTGCGGTGAAGCCGGCGAGTACCACTCGCTGGTGGTAGACGGCCCGTTGTTTCAGAAACGGCTTGAAATCACTGAGTCGGAAAAAGTTTTACGGGGAGAGCACCGGTTCCTGGAGATAAAAGGAATAGTGCTGAAGGACAAATAACCGTATGTCAAAAAGTATTCTTATCAGCGGCGGCGCCCGCGCCGGTAAGAGCCACCTCGCCCAGGAATTAGCCCTGAAACGGGCTCATCCGGTACTCTTCGTGGCTACCGCCGAAGCCAACGACCCGGACATGCGTGACCGAATCGAGAAACATAAACAGTCCCGGCCGGCGTCCTGGCGCACCCTGGAAGTGACTACCGGTATCGGCGACCGTATCATCGAAGAAATCGGCGACGCCGAAACAGTCATCGTGGATTGCGTCACCCTTCTGGTGAGTAACGTGCTGGGACGGCATTGCGACCGGGACGGAGAGCCGACCGACGCCACTCTTTGCGAGACCGAGGTACTGTCCGAGATTGACGGGCTGATTAATTGTATCAACCAGGTGAAGGCGGATTTCATCATCGTCACCAACGAAGTGGGATTGGGGATAGTGCCTGCTTACCGCTCGGCCCGGGTGTACCGCGACCTGCTCGGCAAAGCCAACCAGAGACTCGCCCACCATGCCGATGAGGTCTACCTGATGGTATCCGGCCTGTCACTGCGGGTAAAACCAGGCTAACCTCATCCCAGACAAAAGGAACGGTAAATCCCCGTCATTCAGTTTTTCGGCGACCCTTCTTACCTTTTGCCCCCTCCGGCACTATGCTATACTTGGGGTAGTCAGTTTCGGAGAGTAATTAATGACCAACCCGGCAGAAATCAAGGCTAAAATAGATAGCCTGAAGACGGAAATCAACCGTCATAACTACCGATATTACGTGATGGACAGCCCCGAAGTGAGCGATACGGAGTATGATGCGTTGATGATAGAGCTGAAAGGACTGGAAGAGCAGTACCCGCAGTTGGTCACCGCCGATTCACCCTCGCGGAGAGTTGGCGCCGCCCCGGCGGAGGCGTTCGGGGTGGTGGAGCACCCTTATCCCTTGCTCTCGCTGGGTAATGTTTTCTCCAAAGACGAACTTACCGCCTGGTACACCCGTATCTCAAAGCGGCTGGAAGTGACCCGGTTCGGCTTCGTTGGTGAGCACAAGATTGACGGACTGGCCGTGGCCTTGACCTACGTCAACGGTCGGCTGACGACCGGAGCCACCCGAGGGGACGGTTCCCACGGTGAAGATATCACCCGCAACCTGAGAACCATCCGGAGTATCCCTCTCTCCCTGCCCCGGGAGGCACCGCCCAGACTGGAAGTGCGCGGTGAGGTCTTTCTGCCTAAGACCGGCTTTCAGCGATTAAACCAGGAAAGAGCGGCCGAAGGTCAGCCGTTATTTGCCAACCCCAGGAACGCGGCAGCCGGCTCGTTAAGACAGCTTGATTCAAGCATCACCGCCCGGCGGCCGCTCGATATTTATATCTACATGATGGGCTATGCCGAGGGTAGAACCACCCCGGCCACCCACTGGGAAACCATGGAATATCTTCAATCGCTCGGTTTCAAGATGAACCCAAACAACCGGCGGCTGACCGACATCGAACAGGTGACCGAGTATTACCGGACCTGGCAGGAACGCCAGGCAGAGTTACCATACGAGGCTGACGGCATCGTGGTCAAGGTAGACCGGTTCGACCTCCAGCAACGGCTGGGTGACGTGGGTCGAGAGCCGAGGTGGGCGATTGCCTATAAATTTCCGGCCACCCAGAGTACCACCCGCTTAAGAGACATCGGCATAAGCGTCGGACGAACGGGCACCCTTAATCCGGTCGCCATCCTGGAGCCGGTGACAGTGGGCGGGGTGACCATCCGTCAGGCGGCGCTGCATAACGAGGACGATATCAGGCGAAAGGATATCCGCATCGGCGACAGTGTCATTGTGCAGCGAGCGGGCGGAGTAATACCGGAGATTATCGGCCCTATTGAAAACAAGCGCACCGGTAAAGAGAAGGAGTTTTCGCTGAAAGAGAAAAGCTGGCAAATTTACCGGAATAAAAGAGGCTTACCAGAAGAAAACAAAACTCCCGACAATGCCATCTGCCCGGAGTGCGGTACCGAAGCCATCAAGCCGGAAGGCGAAGTGATGTATTACTGCTCCAACGCCGCCTGCCCTGCCCAGGCACAGCAGCGAATCGAACATTTTGTTTCCCGCGGAGCGATGGATATCAGAGGTATCGGCAAAAACTTAAGCGCCACCCTGTATCAAAACGGACTGGTCAAAGATGCCGCCGACCTGTACTATCTTTATCTTGAAGAAAATAAAGAGCGGCTGCTCGGTATGGAAAAAATGGCTGAGAAATATGTCAGTAATATACTGGCCGCCATTGACCGGAGTAAAGATACCCCGTTAGGCAGGGTCATCTTCGCGCTGGGTATCCGGCACATCGGTGAGGAGACCGCCGAAATACTTGCCGGGCGGTTTCGCAGCCTCGACGCCCTTGCCGAAGCCACCGGGGAGGAACTGATGTCCATCCCGGCTGTCGGGCCCAAAATTGCCGACAGTGTCACCGCTTTTTTCCGGCAGGCAGAAAACTGCGCCATCATCCGGAAATTGGAAGATGCCGGAGTCCGGCCGGAAGAAACCGCCCCCGGCCAGAAAACGCTGCCGCTGAGCGGAATGGAGTTTGTCCTCACCGGCAGTCTGGAAGCCTTTTCCCGACCGGAAGCGGAAGCAAGGATAAAGGCGCTCGGCGGCGCCGCCGGCAGCACGGTTACCCGGCAGACCACTTACCTGGTGGTGGGCGCCAACCCCGGTTCCAAACTGGCCAAAGCGCAATCCCTGGGCACAAGACAACTCACTGAAGCCGAGTTTCTCGACCTATTGGAGCCGGTGGACTGACATGAAGTTAATCGTCGGACTGGGTAATCCGGGGCGAGTTTACGCCCACAATCGCCACAACATCGGCTTCATGTGCCTCAACCACTTCTCTAAAACCCTGGGCATCCGGCTGGATAAAAAACATGGCCGGTCCCGGACAGGCAGCGGACGGGCGGACGGGGTAAAACTGATAGTAGCGCGCCCACAGACTTATATGAACCTCAGCGGCGAAACGGTGAGCCAGTTGGTGAAGAAATTCCGAATCGAATTGGCCGACCTCACGGTGATACACGACGACCTCGACTTGCCAGTGGGTAAAATCCGCCTCCGCCAGGGCGGCGGCTCCGGTGGTCACAACGGCATCGCCTCCATCATCGCCCGGCTGGGCAGCCCGGATTTCTGCCGTATTCGCATCGGTATCGGCCGGCCCCTATTTTTTGAAGAGTCAGCCGGAGATAAGGAATCGGCTATAATCAATTACGTGCTCAGCGATTTTGGAGCCGAAGAAAAGAAGATCATGGCCGAAGTTATTCCCATCGTCAGTCGGGTCATCTTCTGCCTCCTGACCGAAGGACTGGTTACAGCCATGAACGAGTATAACTAACCGGGAGCGGGGATTTCCCGAACGATGAGCGAATCCGAAAACAAACTGTTTATTATTAAGCTGACTCATACCGTAATATTCCTGTTCATGTCCGCCTGCGTCGTTTATATCCTTTATGCGGGTATTACCAGAACATACAACTGGCACCTGTTTGCCGCCATCAGCGCGGTATTTATTGAGGGTTTGGTGCTCATTATTTACCGGTGGCGGTGCCCCCTCACCGAGCTTGCCCGGAAATACGGTGATGCCCGAGGCTCGGTTACGGATATGTTTTATCCGAAATGGTTCGTACCTCATGTCTTTCGATTTTCTACGGTGATGTTCGTCATTGGCCTACTGATACTTGGCGCCAATTATCTGCTGAAATAACGTCCCCGTCCAGCCTCCCCTCTTTGCCGAAAGCAAGGCTAAAGTGTTATAATTCATGGTCAGGATGCAAGAAATGAATCGTAACCAATCTATGTTTATCGCCGTTATCGGCGGCGGAGACTCTTCGCCGTCCGAAAGCCTCCTTGCTGAGGAAGTAGGCCGCCAGCTGGCCAGGAACGGTGTCACGCTGGTCTGTGGCGGGCTGGGAGGTGTCATGGAAGCCTCCTGCCGGGGAGCCAGCGAGGAAGGCGGGACGACGGTTGGTATCCTTCCGGGAGACAGTCGCCTGGCGGCCAACCCGTACGTGCAGATTCCCATCGTCACCGGAGTGGGCCATGCCCGAAATGTCATCGTGGTAAAATCATCCCAGGCGGTAATCGCCGTCGGCGGAAGCTACGGGACTCTCTCGGAGATAAGTCATGCCCTGCAGAACGGCATCCCGGTGATTGGCCTGAATACCTGGTCGTTAGCCCGCAATGGTCAACCGGACAATTCCATTATCCCGGCGCAGGACGCCGCCGATGCGGTGCGGAAAGCATTAGCCGCAATAGTAAACTAACCGC
>CBDUSH010000003.1:0-31975 GCA_965369965.1 uncultured bacterium
CGGCCGGCTGCTCGGTAAACTGACCCCGGAAAAATACTTCCATCGCAGTTATGACCAGGCGGTCACCGAAGTCGCTATCCGCAGCAATCTCGCCGAAGACCTCTACGTTATTCTTATCGGCTGGGAAGATGATGACACCACTTCTTTTAAAATAATGGTTAAACCGATGGTCATCTGGATATGGATCGGCGGCATAATTTTCACCGCCGGGGGGTTGATCGCCTTCTGGCCGGAGAGGCGAAAGAAGCCGTCGGCGAAACAAGTTAAGGCAAGGGAGGCATAAACATGAAAATTAAAAGTATGTTAGGTACTTTGATCCTTGTTCTGGCAATTGCCTTTCTACCCGTCCGGGCCAGTGCGGCAACGTTAAGCAGTATCGCTTCCCAGCTTGTTTGCCAGTGCGGCTGTACCCTGCTTCTGGAGAACTGTACCCATGAGGAATGCCATTCCCGGGAAAACATGAACGCCCAGATTGTGCAGCTGCTGGACGAGGGACAATCGGAAGAGCAGATTATTCAGATCTTCGTTACCCAGTACGGCGAACAGGTGCTGGCATCACCCCCCAAGAAAGGCTTCAATCTGACCGCCTGGATTTTACCCTTTGCCGCCATTCTGGTGGGCGGGGGAGTCATCTATTTCCTGATAAGAAAATGGGTGAGAACCGGCCGGTACGCCACTGTGGTGGTGGACGCCGAAGATGATGAATCCGACAATGAATACGAACGCAAACTTGAAGAAGACCTGAAATCCTTTTCCGAAGGGAGCTTCCGATGACCGTTTTCATCGCCTTATTATTGACCGTGGCCGCCTTCGCCTTTATCGTTTATCCTTTTTTCAAACAGAAGTTTGGCATTGAGGACACGTACCGGGACACCGAACTGGAGGAACTGCACTCCCGCCGCGATACCACTTACTCCATGCTCAAAGAACTGGAATTTGATTACCAGTCGGGTATCCTGACCGAGGAAGACTACCGTGACCTGGAAAAAAGATACAAAAGAAAAGGGATATCTCTTCTCAAAGATATTGACCAGTTAGGTGAAGGGTCTGGCCTGGACGACGAAATTGAAAAACAGATAGGTAAACTGCGCCGGTCGGAAAGTAAGTCGGCCAGCCTGGACGACGACCTTGAAAAACAGATAGGCAAACTGCGCCGGCCGCAAAATAAGCCAGCCGGCCTGGACGACGATATCGAAAAGCAGACAGAGAAAATGCGCCAGCCGGCAAGCGGGGCGCGCTTCTGTCCGCAGTGCGGAGAAAAACACCAGGCAAATGACCGGTTCTGCACCCACTGTGGCACACGTCTGGAGGGGGAGGAAGCGTAGTGTTTAAACGGATGGTATTAATCATGGCCGTATTGAGCCTGAGTCTTGGTATCACCGCTCCGGCCGTGGCCGCCGAAGATGGTAACGGCGTCATTGAAGGCCGGTTAATTAACCGCACCGAAGGTGGCAGCAGCGTCGCTGACCAGGACATTGAATTAAAAATCTTCCAGAACGACTCGGAAACCGACTCTTCCTCGCTCTCGACCGATGGGGAAGGTAAATTTGTTTTTGACGGACTGTCCACCGAAAGGGAATACAGTTACGAATTGACCGTAACCTATCAAGAAGCCGAGTATAAAAGTGACCGGCTTTATTTTCTGAGCGATGAGACCAGTCTGCCCGTAGAGATGGAAGTCTATGATTCTACTACCAGCCCGGATGCCATTAAAATACAGCAGGCGCATACCATCGTCTATACTGACCCGGAAACCCTTTGGGTGGAAGAGTTTTTATTGTTTATAAATGAATCTGACCGTACCTATATCGGTGAGGAAGGTATCCTCGGCCCGGGAGTCAGGCAGACACTTCAGTTTTCTTTGCCGGAGGATGCTCTGGAAATGCAGCCGGGCGGAGAATTGATGCAGTGCTGCGTTTATGGTACCGATACCGGTTTTGTCGATAGCATGCCGTTTTTCCCGGGGGCTAAAGAGATTTCCTATGCCTATAAATTAAAGTACGGCCCCAAGGTGCACGCCTTCGCCTGGACAGTGAATTACCCGACGGTCCAATACGACCTGCTGGTGCAGGGCACGGACAGCGTTATCAGCAGTGACCGGCTGATACCTGACCAGTCGGTGAATATCAGCGACCTTCCCTTTAGCCACGTCTATGGTGAGGACTTTACCCCGGGGGAAACCGTCGCTTTTGAGATTTCCGGCTTGCCAGAAGTTGACAATCAGAATATAATCTTATGGGTCGTCCTGGCGGTAGTGGCGCTCGTTCTCGGCTTCGGTATCGTTCTCTTTCGCCGAAACAAGCAAGCTCAACCCGTTCGGGCAGGCGGTAGTCTGGAACAGCAAAAACAGAAACTGCTCGTCGAAATTGCCCGCCTGGACGATACTTTTGAAAGTGGCCGCATGAGCCAGACGGCATATAAGAAAATGAGAACCGAAAAGAAAGCGCAGCTCCTCTCTTTACTGCAAAGGGCAAAAGGAAAGAGCGGCAATTAAGTAATGACAGAATCCGAGGCGGCTTCCCCATCCCGGGCAATCGTTGTCCGGGGCCTTACCAAGACTTTTGGTAATCACCGTGCGTTAAAAGGAATCGACCTTGAGGTAAGCCGGGGAGAGACGGTCGTCATCTTCGGTCCTAACGGGGCCGGCAAGACTACCCTGATAAAGATTCTGGCCACTATCATGAATCCGTCTTCGGGCCAGATATCGGTCGGTGACCTGGAACTCAAAGACCAGGCAATAAAGATTCGTCGCTCAATCGGTATCGTCACCCACCAGACATTTCTTTATGAGAATCTCACCGCCCGCGAAAACCTGGAATTCTACGCACGCATGTATGACGTACCCGATCGTTCCAAGCGCATTCAGGAACTGGTGACGCTGGTCGGTATGGCCCATCGCCTCAATGACCGCGTGGCCACTTTTTCCCGGGGTATGCAGCAGAGACTCTCCATTGCCCGTGCCCTGCTCCACAGACCGTCCCTGATGCTGCTTGATGAACCGGAGACGGGTCTTGACCAGGAAGCCAACACTATGCTCTGGGAAGCCCTGCGCAGCGGCGAAACAGGCGCCATTCCCACCATTATCCTGACCACCCACAGTCTGGAGCGTGGACTGGAGCAATGCAGCCGGCTGCTTATTCTGGTGCAGGGACAAATCGCCTGTGAGGCGTCAAAACAAGCCCTCAAACTGGACGACCTGAAGCAGCTTTACCGGCACCACACAGGAGTGAATGCGTGAAACACTGGCATAAAATCATGGCCATTACCTGGAAAGACACCGTTTCCGAGATGCGCACCCGGGAAATTATCTCTTCGGTGCTCGTTTTTACGCTCCTGGTAATCGTTATTTTCAACTTTGCCTTCGGGACCAACCAGACAACCCTGAATCTGGTCGCCCCGGGTATTCTCTGGGTTACTTTCACCTTCGCCGGCGTCTTGAGTCTCAACCGGGCCTTTGTCCCCGAAAAAGAACAGGGGTGCCTGGAGGGACTGATGGCCTGCCCGGTCAGCCGGGAGGTTATCTACGTCGGTAAAATGCTGGGAAGTCTGCTTTTCATGCTCATTATCGAAGCCATCGCGCTGCCCATCTTCGCCTTTCTCTTTAATTTGCCCGTCCTCTCTCTACAGATAGTCGTCATTACGGTACTGGCTACCATCGGATTTGTCATCGTCGGCACTCTCTTCTCGGCGCTGGCGGTGAATACTAAGGCGCGGGAGATGGTATTACCCATCCTTTTCCTGCCCGTGGTCATCCCCATTATTATCAGTGCCGTGCTGGCCACCGGGACGGCGCTGGCTGGTGGCTCCTGGAGTGAACTGGCTTCCGGAATTCAAATTATCGCTGTCTTTGATGTCATATTTCTGGTAGTATCATTACTGGTGTTTCCTTTTGTCATCGAAGAATAGCTACGCTCGAAGAGGAGGATGAACTATGCTCAGAAAATTGTTGGTCTGGCTCGGTGTTGTCCTGATGATGCTTGCCGTGTACCTGGTCTTTGTTTATGTTCCCACGGAGAAGACCATGGGTATCGTGCAGAAAATATTTTACCTCATGGTGCCGATGGGCTGGTTGGCGATACTCTCCTTCCTCGTCATTTTCGTCGGCAGTATCCTCTACCTGTCCAGGAAGAGCCGGTTTTGGGATAACCTGGCTTACTGCGGGGCGGAAACGGGGCTGGTCTTTACCACCCTGGCTTTAATTACAGGGTCAATCTGGGCAAAACCCATCTGGGGAGTCTGGTGGACCTGGGAACCCCGCTTAACGGCTACCCTGGTTCTCTGGTTGATTTACATCGCTTATTTCATGGTGCGTTCTTTTGCCGCCGAAGAACATCGAGGGGCAACCTTTGCCGCCGTCGTCGGCATTGTCGGCTTCGTTGACATCCCCATCATTATCCTGTCCACCACCCTCTGGCGGGGGATGCATCCCGGGGCGGTTATTTTTAAGGGAGGCCTGGAACCGGCCATGCTGTTGACCTTGCTGGTCAGCCTGGCTGCCTTTACCGTTTTGTACGTTCTTATCCTTACTCAGCGGGTTTCACTGAGAAATGACCGGATGGAAGTAGCTCGATTGAAAGAACTGGACCGGTAACCGGCAGTACGTAAAAGGAGAAGTATCGTTTATGGAAAATACGGGATTTGTACTCGCTGCTTTCAGCATCGTCTGGGCGGTCGTCTTTGGATACATCCTGCTCATGGTTAACCGCCAACGCAAACTCCGCATGGAAATCGACTCACTGAAAGCAATATTGCAGGAAAAAAAATAAAATAACTCCCGACTTATAGCGCCACCGGTGGGGATGGACTGCGTTAAGGAAATCCGGTAATGAAATTCCTGACCAACCTGACTCTACGGACAAAAATTACCCTGTTCACCGCGTTGGGCATACTCCTGGGAGTCAGCGTATTCAGTTTTTTGGGTATACGGGCGGTTAACCAGTCGACCCAGGCGATGTTGCAGGACCGGTTAACCACCGCTCGCATTGTGGCGAACTACGTTGATGAAACTCTCGGCAACGCTCTCTCCGCGCTGGAAACTACCACCCGGCTGATAGCCGCTGATCCATTAGAGGATAACCTTCCCCTCTATCTGGAAGAGCTGATGGAAACCTATCGCTACCTGTCGATTTATCCCCAGGACAGCTATCTCCTCAATGAACAGGGGCGGATAATATGGACTACTCAGCAAACAGGCGGTACCGAAAACGTGGAATTCTCGGCTTATCCGGCCGTTTCCCGGGCGATTAACCAGGGCGAAGCCGGTATCTCCGGTATGGTCTGGGCATCGGGTACCGACGTCCCGGTTATTCTCCTCGTTAGCCCCTTCCGGGGAAAGCAGACTGATAACTGGCAGGCAATTGCCGTTGCCATTGACTTCTCCCGCTCCGGCATCGGCGGTTTTATCCGGCAGATACGTCTGGGGGACACCGGATATGTTGAAATTATTGACGAAAGCGGTACCGTTATTGCCCGTACCGAACCCGGCCCAAGGCTGGCTCCATTCGAAAAAAGCGACCACAGCGGGCATTTCGCCGATTTAATTGCCACCGGTGAGCCTGCCCGCGGACTTTGCCATACCTGTCATGAACCCACCGCCAAAGTCTCCCGCAAAGATATACTCGCTTTTATTCCCCTCTCCGAGATGCGGTGGGGGGTTGTTATCCGCCAGTCGGAAGAAGAAGCCCTGGCCTCGGTCTATGCTTTACGCCAAAACCTGATCATATTTGGCGTCTTCCTGACCGTGCTGGGTTTCCTGTTCGTGGCCGTTACCAGTCGGGATATTGTCGGCCGCATCAAGGTTCTGACCTTGGCCTCTCGAAAGATAGCCGAAGGAGACCTGGCCAGTCCGGTTACTCCTCTGGGAAAAGATGAAGTAGGTAAACTGGCCGGGACCTTCGACGATATGCGTTTAAAGCTGAAAGATTCTCATGCCGCGCTGAAGCGCAAGACCGGGGAATTGTCTTCCTTACTCTCGATATCGGAAATACTGACCTCTCAGTCCGGTTTGAGTAGCCTCCATACCGTCCTCGGCAATGCCCTGGACAAGACCTTGGAAATAATGGACCTCAGTGTCGGAGGTATATTGTTGCTGGACGCGGAAAAACAATTGCTGACTTATCAGGCCCAACGTGGCTTGCATCGGGAAAAAGTTCCGCCCGTTTCCTGCCGCCTCGATGAAGGCATCACCGGCCGGGCTGCCCGGAGCGGAGAAATTATACTGGTTGCAGATATATCCGCTGACCACCGGACCGCTTATGCCGATACCCTTGATTCCGGGCCGCTGAAATCATTTATCAGTGTTCCCCTGTCTTCGCGGGGTGAGGTGCTGGGGGTGATGAACATCGCTAGTCCCGGCAGGCGTACTTTTTCCCCGGCTGACAAAAAACTTTTAAACAGTATCGCCGCTCAAATCGGCAACACAATTGATAATGCCGGTTTACACCGGGAAATTCAGCACAAAGAAAAAGTCCGCGGTGAACTTCTGCGGGAAATACTCTCCATTCAGGAAGAGGAAAGGAAGCGGATTGCCCGTGAGTTGCATGATGAGACCAGCCAGTCACTGGCCAGTCTGGCCGCCAATCTGGAAGCGATGACCGGTATGCTGCCGGCAGGTACGGAAAAAATCAGGACGAGGATAAAAAAAACCCAGGATCTTTCCATCCATATCCTCGATGAGATACACAAGCTGATTTATCAACTTCGTCCCTCACTGCTTGATGATCTGGGACTGGTGACGGCGGCGCACTGGCTGGCGGAAAATTACCTGGAGACCGCCGGGATAACAGTGGATTTTAAGACAGTCGGTAAAGAAAAGCGGTTACCATCTCAACTGGAAACAACCCTCTTCCGGGTCATTCAGGAAGCGGTGACCAATATCGCCAGGCATGCCGGCGCCAAAAACACCAGTATTACCCTGCAGTTCAAGCGAAGCTTGATCCGGGTCAGTATCAAGGATGACGGTAAAGGCTTTGACGTTGAAGAAGCGATAACTTCCAGAGACCGCCCCCGGGGACTGGGATTACTCGGTATGAAGGAGCGGGTCGAACTAGTCAAAGGTACTTTAAACCTGCGCTCACGGACCGGTTACGGGACGCAGATCAGTATTGAAATCCCGTTAAAACAGACAGTAGATGACGGGTAAAAATACACCCGTCATCGGTGACCCATCTGCCAGCCAGGTTGTCGTTCTGGACACCTGCCCGGGCTTTCTCTTATACCCATGCCTCAGGGAAGTACTGGATAGTCGCGTCTGGAATTACGGCTACCTTGGCCTTGTCTCCGTATTCGCTCTGTAGTTTCTGAATCACCTCCGGCCACGCCTTTGCCCAGTTAATCATGTCGGGCGGCGCCAGCCAGTCGGAGCCCACCCGGTCGGCGTACTGGGTAAGCACCGTCAGGCGCTTCGCGCCGGCGGGTAGCCCGGTGGGTATTTCCTCCGGCCCTTTTGTTTTCCAGCCCCGGCCGCCGAATTTCTTACCGAAGCTCCGCAACAGGTAGTGGTGTATCTGGCCTTCCGGAGTAATGGCGATGACCACCATATCTCCGCCCGTCTTAGGCAGCATCGGCGAGGCCACCACCGGCGCCAGCAGCATCTCGTTTGCTTTGGAAAAGCAGTTGGCGATGACGATGTCCGCGTCACGCACCATGGCTGTCTCGTAATGCTCCCTGGCCAGCTTGACTCCCTCCGTGAATTCGGCCAGCGGGTCACCCACGAACAGGGCGGTTACCTGCCTCTTTAAGTTAAGGATGGCGTCCACCTTGATATCCAGTCCGGCCAGTTGGGCGGTCTCAATGATATCCAGCATCAGGTCATTTTTGGCCAGTTCTCCGGCGTGTACATCGGGAGAACGACCCAGCCGGGTGTGGTTGGCGTCTATGGTATCCATGGAAGCGACGCCGGGCAGGATTATCTTGCACCCGCCGCCAAAACCGAATGGGTGTGGGACGATGGCGCCGATGCCGATGGTAAGATCGCAGGCCATGAATTCGCTGTTAATGGCCACCGGTGTCCCGTAACTGGTCTTACCGATCGGTGTGCAGTTCTCGTAGGGATTGTGGTTGTAAACCATGAACCGGTCCAGAACGTCATCACCCAGCTTCTTCCTGAAGTCGATGCCATTCATCGTCCCGTGCGCCCCGATGGCGGCGATGAAGCGTATGTTTTCGTCCGGAATGCCGGCCGCCGCCAGTTCCTCGAGAATATAGGGTATCAGGTCAGCACTTGGTGTCGGTCGGGACATGTCGTCGAAAAGTATGGCCACTTCTTTCTTTCCCCTGGCCATTTCCTTTATCGTCCGGGTACCGATGGGGTTGGCGAAGGCTTGCCTGATACCCGCCTCGTTCAGTGGCGGCGCGTCCTCCCCTTTCATCCTGCAGACGGTTACGTCCCATGATTCGGGAAAATCCAGCTCGAGTTCTTCGTCACCGTACCAGGCCAGTATTGGTATGGTTACCTTTTTCGTATTGCTCACTTTCTTACCTCTCTACCCTGTAATTCACTTCACAGACGGTGTTTTATTTTATAAATTCTACGCTGGGCAGTCTATAAAAATTCTCTTTCAAAATCGCCCAGCGCGTCATCCAGCATATCGAAGGCGGCGTCAATCTCGCTCTCGGTGATGATAAAAGGCGGCGAGACCAGGAAAGTGTCCCCTCTCACTCCATTATCCACCCCGGTGGTCGGATAACCCATGCACCCCTTATCCATCGCTATCCGCTGGAATCGGTTGCCCGCTCTCAACGCCGGGTCGAAAGGCTCCTTGGTCGCTTTATCCTTGACCAGTTCGATACCCATGAGTAATCCTTTACCGCGGATATCGCCCACTACCCGGTGTCCGGACAGCTTCTCTCTGCCTTTTTGAAAGAAGTATTCCCCAAGCCGGGCGCTGCGTTCGATAAGCCCTTCCTTCTCGATGATGTCGATCACGGTCAGGCAGGCTGTCGCCGATACCGGATTGCCCTCCATGGTAAAACCGTGGATAAAGCTGGCCCCCTTATCGGTGAAAACCTTGCCTATTTTCCGGTCGATAATTGCCACCGCCATCGGTGTGTAGCCGCCGGTCATCCCCTTGGCCGAGGTGATGATGTCCGGCTGCACCCCCCAGTGCTCAATACCGAACCACTTGCCGGTACGACCGAAACCGCAGATAATCTCGTCATCAATGAAGAGGACGTCGTGTTTATCACAGATATTTCTTATCATCGGATAATACTCCGGTACCGGGACCATGCAGGCGGTTCCCGCGCCGCCGACAGGCTCGGCGATAAAGGCGGAGACGTACTGGGCGCCAACCTGGTTGATAATATCGTCCAGGGCGCTGGCGCAACGTATTTTACAGCCGGGATAGGTCATATCGTAAGGGCATCGGTAGCAAAGCGGCGAGCCTATCTTCGGCCACTGGTGTAGCAGTGGGTTGAATTTGAGCCGGCGTACGGTGTGCCCGGACGCGGAAAGCGCCCCCAGTGTCATACCGTGGTAACTTTGCCATCGTGATATCACGATGTGTTTCTCAGGGTTCCCGTTCTCCACGTGGTACTGGCGGGCAACTTTTATCGCCGTCTCATTGGCCTCTGAGCCGCTGTTGCAAAACTGGCACACGGTCAGGTTGGGCGGGGAAACTTTGATGATTCGCTCGGCCAGAGCCAGCAAAGGCTCATTCAACCAGAAGCCGCGATAGAAAAAAGAAACCTTCTTCATCTGTTCCATCATGGCGTCCCTTACTCTCTGGTCGCCGTGTCCTATGGAGACCACGTGCGGGCCGCCGCTGAAATCAATATATCTTTTACCTTCCTGGTCGAAGAGATATATTCCTTCGCCGTGGTCGCAAATTACCTGCGGCAGCATCGCGCCGTGTACCGTGCCGAAAACATTGCCTGCTTTCTGCTGGGCAGCTTCTAACCGGTCTGGCATCCTGTCTCCACCTCTCTGTTTTATTTGTCCGTTTACGCTGAAATCATTGATATCGTAGGCATAACCGCTGTTTCCTTAAGTCGGGTAAATACCCGGCGGCGGCTAATATTTAGTTGCATAAGCCTGCGTAGCTGCCTGGATTCTTCGCTTCTCTCAGCATGACACCTGGAACCCCTGTCACCCTGAGCGGAGCGAAGGGTCTCATCTCTCAGAACATACTAACGCCCATTTCTGCCAATAGGCACCGGTCTCAGCGGAAGCCCTACCGCCGATATTAAGATAATGAGCGTAAGTTGTCAACCTGACAGGGGCGTTTTTATTTATTTTACCCCAGATTTCAATTGACTGGCCGGTTGCCTTCTGATAGTATATGTAACGGATTAAGGAGGGATAGATGTCAGCAGAGAGTAAACACGAGCAACTGGGAGCGGCGATAATAGAAGGAGACAGCGGCAAGACATTAGCCGTTGTTGAGGAAGCGTTACAGGGAGGCATGGCGCCGGGGGAGATTATTGAAAAAGGGCTGACCCCGGGGATGAAAGAAGTCGGGGAGCGCTTTGCGAGGTACGAGATATACCTGCCGGAGATGATGATGGCCGGGGAGGCCTGGGAGCAGGCGATGAAGGTACTGGAGCCGAAACTGCTGGCCGCCGGCGGAGAGAAAAAGAAAGCCGGCCGGGTAGTCATCGGCACGGTCAGTGGTGACGTCCACTCGATAGGTAAAAACATCGTCGCGGCGATGTTAAAGATGAACGGGTTTGAGGTATTTGACGTAGGCATAGACGTGGCGGCGTCGGTATTTATCACCCGTGCCGAGGAAGTTGGCGCGGACATTATAGCGGCGTCGGCTTTGATGAGCACCACCATGCCGCAGCAGAAGGATATTATAGAGCACCTGGAAGCCCGTGGCGTGCGTGATAAATACATCTTTCTGGTGGGTGGTGGTTCCACCAGTCAGGAATGGGCGGACAGCATCGGGGCTGACGGCTACGGGCGGACGGCGGGAGACGCGGCGGCCCTGGCCTTAAAAGTGATGGCGGGTAAGAGTTAAGGGCCATACATAAAGGTAGTGGCAGATAAGAGTTAAAAGGTTAGAGGAGAGGTATAAAGATGCTTAGTTTCGCGGCGGTAGTAGACCGCGCCTTGAGCGGGCCGATATGCACGGAGCGTGATTTTGAGTTGGGTATATTTGTGCCCAACATGCGTAAAGTAGTTGAGAAATACGGCATAAAATACGATCCGCAGAACCCGGTACCGGCGGATGATGACCTGGCTGACCGGGTATGGGAAGCCGGGCTGGAATTCCTCACCGAGACGGGAGTTTACTGTACGGATACGGAACGGCGGATACTGTTCACGCGGGAAGAGATAGATGGAGCGTTGGCTCACGGGCCGCGCGGCAACACCTTTGGCGAAGGTAAAGACGCCAAGGTAATGCCCCGCCGTCGTCCTGAAGACAAGACCCCGCCCTGGTGCTCGGTTGGACCCACGTCCTCCCCCCTCTCAAGCGAGCAGATTTATCTCAGCATCGTCAAGGCTCACGCCGAGAACCCGCTGGGAGACTCGATTACTATTCCCTGCCTGACGGTGGTTGACGGCCGGCAGATAGTGGCCGGCAGCCCGCTGGGTGTTGAAGGCGCTATCCGGGCGGTACTGCTGACCCGGGAGGCACAGCGCCGGGCCGGTCGCCCCGGTATGCCCATCGTCAACGGGGTAACTACCGCCGCCAGGTCTCAGGAACATATCGCCGGGCATCGCTTCGGCCTTCGCCAGTCTGATGCCATGGAGATAGGCACTACCCACGAGATGAAGATAGATTTTGATTCTTTGAACAAGATTGCCTTTTCACTGGCCGCCGGCAGTCTTGTTTTCGCCGAGAACGGCGTTATCCTGGGTGGCCTCGCCGGCGGACCGGCCGGTGTCGCCGTCGTTACCGCCGCCTACAATCCGATGGATATATTACTCCTGCGCGGCGCCGTCCAGCACCCTTTCCCCACCCACTTTGACCTCGGAGTAACTTCCACCCGGGACACCATCTGGCCGCGTAGTCTGGCCAACCAGGCAATCACTCGTAACAGTTCTCTGCCGGTGGTCAACGTTGGCTACTCCGCAGCCGGCCCGATGACCAGGATGCTCTATTATGAGCATTCGGCGTGGGTCATTGCCTCAGTCGTCTCCGGCGGCTCCATAGAAGTGGGCGCGGCGGCGCGCGGCACAACCCTTGACTACACCAGTCCCATCGAATCACTGCTTGCTTCTGAAGTTGCCCATGCCGTGGCCGGGATGAGCCGTCCGGAAGCAAACAAGATGATCAATGCCCTCCTGGCAAAATACGAGGACAACCTGCGCACTCCGCCCGCCGGCAAGCGTTACCAGGAATGCTTTGACGTGGCCAGGGGAACACCCACCGCGGAATGCGCCGCGCTTTACCGCGAGGTCAAACAGGAAATGGCCGATGAGTTCGGTCTGAAATTCAACCCTGTCTCGCCTTATGCGTAGTCGATAATTTATGATAAAAGGATAATATTCGTCATGTCTGAGAGATTGGATGCCGCCAAAAAAGCGCGTACCAAGGTATTCGGGGTTTTGTCCGCACTGCCTGCCGAGCGTATTTGTGACCATGGTGAGGGGGTCTATCTTTTCGACCAGGAAGGTAAAAAATACATTGATTTTTCGGGCAGCCCTATGGCCTGCTGTCTCGGCCATGGCGACCAGCGGATAACGCGCGCCGTTACCGAACAGATGCAGAAAGTAAGTCTCTGCTTCAGTACCTACTGGATAAATGAACGTGAGGGAGAACTGGCGGAGAGAGTCCTCCGCCGTGCCCCGCAGAACATGGCGCGCTGCCAGTTTCTAAACAGCGGTTCGGAAGCCACCGAATCAGCCATCAAGCTCGCCCGCCAGTACCACCTGGAAAACGGGCAGTCGGAAAAACACATCGTCATCTCACGCTGGCAGAGTTATCACGGTATGACCCTGGGGGCGCTTTCGGTAACCGGTTTTTCCAGTCGCCGGAACAAATTTACTCCTCTCCTTCAGCCCTGGCCCAAGATAGGCGCGCCGCTCTGTTACCACTGCCCCTACGACATGGTCTATCCCGACTGTGAAATACGCTGCGCCCGCGCCCTGGACGGTATTATCAACCAGGTGGGTGCCCAGTACATCTCCGCTTTTATCGCCGAGCCCATCGGAGGCGCCGCCAGCGCCGCCATGGTGCCCGTGCCGGAGTACTATCCCCTGATAAAAGAAATCTGTGAAAAACACGATGTCCTCTTCATTGACGATGAGGTTATCTGCGGTTTCGGCCGTACCGGCAAATGGTTCGGTATTGACCACTGGGGGGTACAACCGGATATCATCACCATGGCCAAAGGAATGACCGGCGCCTATACCCCCCTGGCCGCCATACTCGTTTCCGACCGTATCGCCGGCGTTTTTGAACAGACCGGGGGTAAGTTCATCAATGCCTTCACCACCGCCGGAAATCCGGTTTCCTGCGCCGCCGGCATCGCTGTTGTCGATATTATAGAGAATGAAGGACTGGTCGAACGCAGCGCCCGGCTAGGCGAGTACCTGCACCGGCGTGCCCGGGAAAAACTATCCCATCACCCCGTGGTCGGCGATATTCGCGGCCGGGGGATGCTCATGGGCGTGGAGCTGGTCAAAGACAAGGCCACCAGGGAACCTTTTGAACCTTCCCGGCTGGCTGGCTCTACCGTGCATCGCCTGGCGATGGAAAAAGGGTGCATGGTCTTCCCAACTTCCGGATTTGTCGGCGGCGTCCGGGGAGATGCTGTCATGATGGCGCCGCCGTATATTATCACCGAGGCGCAGATTGACACCGCTCTCGA
Source organism: uncultured bacterium (assembly GCA_965369965.1). Taxonomy (GTDB): domain Bacteria; phylum Chloroflexota; class Dehalococcoidia; order Dehalococcoidales; family RBG-16-60-22; genus JACZSH01. The sequence goes on from CBDUSH010000003.1 coordinate 13,762, forward strand.
GATACTGGACGAATCACTGGCTGACTTCGCCGGAGAAATGGCCCGCTGACAAAGGCTATCTGCCCTCTTTTACGGCCGCTTCAATTATGGAGTGGCGTCCAGGTGATTGATTAGTTCGATGGTATCCATCAGTCCGGAACCACCCTTGATGGTGTCCAGATTGACGAAGGTTTCCGTCCTCAGGATGCTGGGAATAGCCGATATTTCCCGCTCGATAAAATGGGACAGTTCCTCGGGCGATTGAGTGACCACGATAGCCATCAGGTCGTATCGGCCGGTGACAAAAGCCAGGTAACAGATATGCTCATTCTTGGCCAGCGTTTCGGCCACCTGTCTCAGGTCCTCCATCTTGACCTGGATTCCGGCGATGCCGATAAAACTATAACCCAGCTTTCGCATATCCGGCACGGCCACTATCTTGATGAGCCTCTTACTCAGCAGGGTCTTTATCCTTTTTCGTATCGTGCCCTCAACGACTCCCATTTTCTTGGCCAGGTTAACGTAACCCTCCCGGCCGTTTTCCTGCAGTTCAATAATTAATTTTCTGTCCAGGTCATCAATCATTTTCTTCTCCCCGCTTCTTTTGGAGTTGAATTATAGCAGACACTCCCCTGTAAGTCAAGGAAATGTTACGTAAAACGTAACAAATACAACCGGATTGTTAAGAAAACCGCTTTTTTACTTTGTCAAAAAGGGGGTGGTATCTTGATTTGACAAAAATCCCCGTTTAATGTTAAGAAAAGAAAGATATCAATCGCCTTATTTTCAACGCCAATCTGCATAGGCATACTTTAAGCAAAACCTTCACCGTGTGTAATAACTGATATCATGGTCTGTATCGTATATAATACTCGATAATAACCGATAAACGTAATTAATAATATAGGTATGAGATTATACGGAAAAAACTCTGTTTTCTGAGTTCCGGCAGGCAGTAAATAATTGTTGAGGGAGTAACCGATGAAATCCGACGATGTTGAAAAATTGGTCGCTACGGCAAAAAAGTATTTATGGCCGGCATTTGCCCGGGATGCCTCATTCTTCGACCGCCCGGTATCCATTATTAAGTCCGCCGAAGGACGTTATTTCCTGGACAGCTTCGGTAACCACTTGCTTGAACCAAACTCATCCGGCGGCGCGGCTCCCCTCGGCTATAATCTCCCCGAATTGATGCAGGCCGTCTCCGAGCAAATGAGCCTGATTATCAATACCACCCCCAGCCTTTTTGCCCCCACCGAACCGGCCGTCTGGCTCGCCGAGAAGATTGCCCATATTTCGCCCGGTGACCTGAGATATACTATCTTTGGCAGCAACGGCACCGACGCGAACGAAGCGGCGGTGAAAATAGCCCGCCATTACTGGAAAATAATGGGTAAAGGTACCAAATACAAGGTGCTTCACCGCTACCCGGGAGACTATCACGGCTTCAGTCTGGCCATGTCCAGTGCCAGCGGCCATACTTTCCGGCGGACGGCCTTTGAGCCGCTCATGGCCGGCTTCGTCGCTTTTCACGCCCCTAACTGTTATCGATGTCCCTATAACCTGACCCATCCGGAGTGCGACCTGCTCTGTGCCGAAGAGTTCCGTAAAGTGGTTGAGTTTGAAGACCCGTCCACCATCGCCGCCCTCATCAGTGAAAACACCAATACCGGTTTGGGGATGATATTGCCGCCCCCCGGCTACATGCAGAGAATGCGCCAGATTTGTGACCAGTATGGAATCCTCATGATTCTGGATGAGGTGATTACCGGCTTCGGCAAGACCGGCGTCTGGTTTGAATGTGAAAAATATGATATCGTCCCGGACATGATTGCGATGGGTAAAGGCATCGTCTGGGGTTGCGGCCCGCTGGCAGGAACGCTGGTCAGGGGTGAGATTACCGAAGTATTTACCGGCGCTAATACCTTGCAGCACGGCTTTACTTTTGGCGGTCTGGGGTACCTGGCCGCCGCCGGTCTCGCCGGTATCAAATACGTGGAAGAACATAATCTGCTGGCCCGGGCCTCTCAGATAGGTGACATAATGTCACGGGAACTCGGCACCATTAAGGACCGCTCAAATATTATCGGCGACGTCCGGGTCAACGGCACCCTCGCCGGCGTCGAGTTTGTCCGCGATAAAGGCAGCAAAGAGCTTTTCGCCGACCGCGCCGCCGTGGCCAACCTCATCGTCAAGGTGGGCATGGAAAACGGTGTCCTGCTGCCCTGTTCCACCTGGTACGGAGATATCCTGATGTTGATGGTGCAGATGACGATGACCGATGACGAACTGGGTATGGTCTTTAAGGCTATCGAAAAGGCGGCCGCCGAAGTAGAACGTCAGTTCCTTTAGGTGGTACCGGCCTGATAAATAACTTTATATCTTTACAACATTAAGGAGGGATAGATGTCGGCAGAGAGTAAACACGAGCAACTGGGAGCGGCGATAATAGAAGGAGACAGCGGCAAGACATTAGCCGTTGTTGAGGAAGCGTTACAGGGAGGCATGGCGCCGGGGGAGATTATTGAAAAAGGGCTGACCCCGGGGATGAAAGAAGTCGGGGAGCGCTTTGCGAGGTACGAGATATACCTGCCGGAGATGATGATGGCCGGGGAGGCCTGGGAGCAGGCGATGAAGGTACTGGAGCCGAAACTGCTGGCCGCCGGCGGAGAGAAAAAGAAAGCCGGCCGGGTAGTCATCGGCACGGTCAGTGGTGACGTCCACTCGATAGGTAAAAACATCGTCGCGGCGATGTTAAAGATGAACGGGTTTGAGGTATTTGACGTAGGCATAGACGTGGCGGCGTCGGTATTTATCACCCGTGCCGAGGAAGTTGGCGCGGACATTATAGCGGCGTCGGCTTTGATGAGCACCACCATGCCGCAGCAGAAGGATATTATAGAGCACCTGGAAGCCCGTGGCGTGCGTGATAAATACATCTTTCTGGTGGGTGGTGGTTCCACCAGTCAGGAATGGGCGGACAGCATCGGGGCTGACGGCTACGGGCGGACGGCGGGAGACGCGGCGGCCCTGGCCTTAAAAGTGATGGCGGGTAAGAGTTAAGGGCCATACATAAAGGTAGTGGCAGATAAGAGTTAAAAGGTTAGAGGAGAGGTATAAAGATGCTTAGTTTCGCGGCGGTAGTAGACCGCGCCTTGAGCGGGCCGATATGCACGGAGCGTGATTTTGAGTTGGGTATATTTGTGCCCAACATGCGTAAAGTAGTTGAGAAATACGGCATAAAATACGATCCGCAGAACCCGGTACCGGCGGATGATGACCTGGCTGACCGGGTATGGGAAGCCGGGCTGGAATTCCTCACCGAGACGGGAGTTTACTGTACGGATACGGAACGGCGGATACTGTTCACGCGGGAAGAGATAGATGGAGCGTTGGCTCACGGGCCGCGCGGCAACACCTTTGGTGAAGGTAAAGACGCCAGAGTAATGCCTCGCCGTCGCCCTGAAGACGCGACCCTGCCGTTTTGTTCCGGCGGTGGTGGCGGTTGTCCCATATCCAGCGAGCAGATTTACCTCAATACCATCAAAACCTACGCTCAAGACCCGCTTTCCGACGGCATCACCGTACCCGCCTTGACCAATCTTGACGGCCGGCAGATAGTGGCCGGCAGCCCGCTGGGAGTTGAAGGCGCCATCCGGTCTCTCCTCCTCAGCCGTGAGGCGCTGCGCCGGGCCGGTCGCCCCGGTATGCCCGTCGTTAACGTCATCGCCACTGCCGTCAGGTGCCAGGAGCACATCGCCGCCCATCGTTTCGGCAAACCGGCGACCGATACTCTGGAAGTTGGTACCGTCCACGAGATGAAGATGGACTTTGACGGATTGAATAAAGTAGCTTATTCACTGGCCGCCGGTAACCTTATATTTGCCGAGAACGGCGTTATACTGGGCGGTATTGCCGGCGGACCGGCCGGTACCGCCGTGGTCACCGCCGCCTATAATCCGGTGGATATATTAGTCCTGCGCGGCGCCGTCCAGCACCCTTTCCCCACTCACTTCGAGCTTTCTTCGGCCACCCGTGACGCCATCTGGGCGCGCAGCCTGGCCGCTCAGGCGGTCACCCGGAACAGTTCCCTGCCGATGGTCAACCTCGGCTACTCGGCGTCCGGACCGATGACCAGGATGAGTATTTACGAATACAGCGCCTGGGTGATTGGGGCGGTCGCCTCCGGAAGCTCTATCGAAATCGCTTCGCAGGCGAAAGGCATCATTCTCGACCACGGCGGCCCGATGGAGCCAATCTTCATCAATCACGTGGCCCACGCCGCCGCCGGATTGACCCGCCGGGAAGCCAATCGGATAGTTCAGGGACTGCTGGCAAAATACGAGGACAACCTGCCCACCCCGCCCATCGGCAAAGCTTATCAGGAATGCTATGACATGGCCTCCGGAGAGCCAATTCCGGAATTTGTCGAATTGCACCGTGAACTCAAGAAAGAGATGACCGACCAGTTTGGCCTCAAATTCTCGGCTGATTTCCGGTATCTTTAACGGCAGGTGAGATTAATCTGATTTAACCGTATCGGGTCAAAGGAGGACAGCCGGACAGGCTGTCTCCTCGTCTTTAACGGGTATTTATAAAATCACAGGGAGGTTGGCAATGATAAGTTTCTCAAAGGTGGTTGACCGGGCGCTTACCGGCCCCATCTGCACCGAACGCGATTTTGATCTGGGCATCTTTGTCCCCAATCTGCGGAAAATTCTGGTAAAGTACGATATTAAGTACGACCCCCGGAATCCGGTCTCTGCGGATGATGACCTGGCCGATCGGGTATGGGAGGCAGGACTGGAGTTCCTCGCCGAAACGGGCGTCTTCTGTCCCGATACCGAACGGCGGATTACCTTCAGCCGCGAAGAAATCGACGGCGCCCTGGCGACGACGCCTCGGCCAGTCCATTTCGGTGACGGCAAAGACACCCGGACAGTACCGCTGCGCCGGCCGGAAGACAAGACCCCTCCCTGGTGTTCCGGTTCCGGTGCCGGCCCGGTATCCACGGAACAGATTCTTTTCAACGTGGTAAAACTGTATGCCCAGGACTCCTTCAGCGATGGGATTACCGCCCCCGCCATGTCCTACGTCGATGGACGAGACCTGATTGCCGGCAGTCCCCGCGGCCTGGAAGGCGCCATCCGCACCATTCTGGTTACCCGTGAGGCGTTGCGCCGTGCCGGACGTCCTGGGATGCCCGTCGTTAACGAGGTCGCCACCGCGGTGCGGTCACAGGAGCATATCGCCGGACACCGCTTCGGCAGCGTGAAGACGGATTATCTGGAAATAGGCACTACCCACGAGTTGAAAGTTGATTTTGACGCCCTGAACCGGGTGGCCTATCAGATGGCCGCCGGAAGCTACGGTTTTGCCGAAAACGGCGTTATCCTGGGCGGCCTTGCCGGTGGCCCGGCCGGTGTGGCGGTGGTTATCGCCGCCTATAATCCGATGGACATGCTCGTCCTGCGCGGTGCCGTGCAGCACCCCTTTGCCGTTCCCTTTGAAGGGGGCACCACCTCCAACCGTGGTTGCATGTGGGCACGGAACCTGGCCGTACAGGCAATAACCCGCCACAGTCCCATCCCGCTGGTTACTTCCGGTTATGCCGCTGCCGGGGCAATGACCCGAATGGCCTATTATGAATTTACCGCCTGGGTTATCGGCTGTGTCGTCTCCGGGGCTTCCGTTGAACTGGGCCCGCCTTTAAGGGGCACCGCCCTTGACCGCAGCGCTCCTCTGGAGGATATTTACGGAAATGCGGTTGCCCATGCCTCGGCCGGTCTGAGCCGCCGGGAAGCCAACAAGATACTCCAGGCGCTTCTGGAAGAATATGAAGCCAAACTGGCTGACCCTCCGTTGGGCAAGAGGTATCAGGAATGCTATGACCTGGCTACCGGTGAGCCGGTCAAGGAAGCCGTTGACCTTTGCCGTGGAGTCAGGCAGGAGATGTCTGACCGGTTCGGCCTTGAACTGCCCCGTGTCTCGCCGTACTTATAGATAATATCCCGGCTTGGAAAAGGAGCTGACCAATGTTGAGTTTTGCGGCCATTGTCGACAGGGCGCTTACCGGCCCCATCTGTACCGAGCGTGACTTTGAACTTGGAATTATGGTGCCCAACCTGCGCCGGGTGGTTGAGAAATACGGCATTAAATACGACCCGCAGAACCCCGTTCCGGCCGATGATGACCTGGCCGACCGGGTATGGCAAGCCGGATTGGAGTTCCTGGTTGAGACTGGTGTGTATTGCCCGGATACCGAGCGGCGGATACGGATTACCGGTGAAGAAATTGAAGCCGCCCTGGCGGCGGGCCCGCGCGGCCGAATCTTCGGGGAAGGCAAAGATGCCCGGGTAATGCCCCGGCGCTTCCCGGAAGACGAGACCCCGCCCTGGTGTTCCGGCGGCGGTGGCGCCTGTCCCGTTTCCAGCGACGGTATTTTTCTCAATCTGGTCAAGTCATATGCTGAAGACCCCTTGTCGGACGGCATCAGCACCCCTTGCCTGACGGAGATAGACGGCCGGCAAATTATCGCCGGCAGTCCCCAGGGTATTGAAGGCGCCATCCGGACAGTACGACTGGCCCGTGAAGCCCTGCGCCGCGCCGGACGCCCCGGAATGCCCATCGTCAACCAGGTGGCGACGGCGGTACGCGCTCAGGAGCATATCTCCGGCAACCGCTTCGGAGGCCGTAACACCGACGCTATGGAGATAGGCACCGTCTGCGAGATGAAGGTTAATTTCGATTCACTAAATAAAGTGGCTTATGCCCTCGCCAGCGGCAACCTGATTTTCAACGATAACGGCATCATTCTGGGAGGTTTTTCCGGCGGACCGGCCGGTACCGCCGTGGTTATGGCGGCCTATAACATGGTCGACCTGGTTATTTTGCGCGGCGCCGTCCAGCACCCGGTGCCCACCCATTTTGAGATGGGTCCGGTGTCCAGTCGTGAGACGCTCTGGATAAGGAGCCTGGCCACACAGGCGGCGGCCCGTAACAGTCCGTTGCCGGTAGTACACCCCGGCTACCTCGCCGCCGGGCCGATGACCGAAATGAGTTTTTATGAAGCCGGCGCCTGGGTGACGGCAGTGGTGGCTTCAGGCGGCTCTATCGAGGCGGCCGCCTCGGCCGGAGGCTCGGCGCTGGACTACACCAGTCCGGTGGAGGCGGTCTTTGCCAACGGCGTGGCCCACGGCGCGGTGGGGATGAGCCGCCGGGAAGCCAATAAAATTGTCCTGGCGCTCCTGGAAAAATACGAAGCTAATCTGTCTGATCCGCCCATCGGACGGAGATACCAGGAATGCTGCCATCCGGAAACCGGCCAGCCGGTGGCTGAGTTTCTCCGCCTTTATCGTGAGGCCAGGCGGGAACTGACCGACCGGTTCGGTCTGAAATTACCCGCCGTTTCCCCCTACCTCTAGGTTTGATAGCCGGAGGCTTCCGGTCGTCATTTTCACCTCCAAACATCATCCGAGGCTTTGCTGGTCGGGTATGCAAAAATACCCGGCAGTGAGGCCTGTTCCGTCTTTTGTGATAGAATGACTTCATCATCAGGGGAAACCTGTAATCTACGGCTGCGCAGGAAGGAGAATATAGCGTCGATGCATCCCCCGGAAAAAAACAGACTGTTTTACGGCTGGGTGATTGTTATCGCCTTTTTCGTAATTTGTTTTGTTCTCTACGGCGTCCAGTTTTCCTTCGGGGTTTTCTTCAAGTCGATCGAAAGTGAATTTCTTATTTCCCGGGCGGCCACTTCATCGATTTTATCCGTCTACATGATACTGGTCGGTATCAGCGCCTTTATCGCCGGTTGGGCAGTGGACCGGTTCGGGCCCCGCACCGTCCTCTTTTTAATGGGACTGTTCACCGGCCTCAGTCTCATCCTTACCGGTCAGACCGATTCCCTGTGGCAGCTGTATTTTACTTACAGCCTCCTGCTGGCGATGGGTACCGGGGCTGTCTTCGTCGTCTCGGTGTCGACGGTCGCCCGCTGGTTTGACCGCCGGCGCGGCCTGGCGATGGGTATCACCGGTTCCGGCGTTGGCTTTGGCCCTTTGATTATCGCCCCGGTGGCTACTTATCTCGTGGCCACCGTTGATTGGCGGCTGGCTTATGTCATAATCGGTGTCGGTGCCTGGGTGTTGACCTTGCCTTTTTCCTTCCTCCTGAAAGGCGACCCGTCTCAAGTGGGCGCCTTGCCTGACGGCGCCCGGGAGCCGGTACTGAATTCCGGACAAAATAACCTCCGGGCGGGCTATCTCTCTTTGCTGCAGGCCGCCCGGGTACGCAGTTTCTGGTTTTGCCAGGTTATCTGGGTATTTCATGCCGTCAATGTTTTCCTCATCATGACTCACCTGGTGCCTCATGTTACCGATATCGGCTTCTCGGCGATGGAGGCCGCCATCGTGCTTGGCGTGATTGGTGTTGGCTCAACCTTCGGCCGGATAATCATGGGCGTTGTCAGTGACCGGATGGGCGGAAAAATGACCGTTATCCTCTGCGGTATTTTTCAGAGCAGTGCCACCGTCTCGCTCATCTGGGTGCAGGACCTGCCGGCGTTTTATCTCTTTGCCGTCGCCTGGGGAATCGCTTTCGGCGGTATGGCTCCCGCCATGGGGACCCTGGCCAGCAGCACCTTTGGACTGGGGCGTATCGGCTCGATACTGGGTGTGCTGGAGATGGGTCTCGGTATCGGAGCGGCTGTCGGTTCGGTTGTCGGCGGGTTCATCTTTGACCTTACCGGCGGTTATACCCTGGCTTTCCTGCTCGGCACAACGGCAACCCTCATCGTAATGGTGACGGTTTCCTTCGTCCGGAAAGAGACCGTGCCCATTTCCAGGCCGCTAAACGGGTAGGGTCGGTTCTCGTATTACCGGCCGTATCCCCGGTTATAACAGGTTCTCCACCAGGTCCCTGGCCAGCGGCCCCGCCTGCTCCTCCGGTAGACAGTACTGCATTCGGGTGAATTTTTCCCTGAAGCCGGCAACCGATTGGGCGGCGTCCCGGTCAAGGAGTATTACCCTGGCGATTAATTCCGCCACCTCTCCGAAATCGCTCTCCCGCAGGCCGAACCGGGTCATCTCCTGGACGCCCATCCGGAGGCCGCTGCTGGCGGTGAAAGCCTCGTCGTCGGGCAGTGCCTGGTAATTGACGATGAGGTTGTTCTTCTCAAGTCTTTCCGCCATTTCCACCCCCCTCCCGTAGCCCACCCGCAGCACCACCTGGTGGGTCTCCGTAAAATCGACTTTCGGGTCTCCCTCGACGGCCATCCCCTTCTCTTTCAATGCCCGGGCAAAGGCTTTGGCATTAGCCATGACCTGTCGCTGGTATTCGTCGCCGTAGGCCTCCATTTCGTAAGTCGCCATCAGCAGTCCGAGCAGTGTCCCCGGATGGTGGTTGCTCACACTGCCCGGAAAGACCCGGCGGACGATACTTTCCCAGAGGGCGAAATTATCTGCCCCTTCCTTCATATTACCGGCGATTATCCCCCTCTGGGTGCCGAAAAAAGTCTTGTGCGCCGAGGCGGTAATGATATCGGCGCCTTCCTCCAGTGGTTTCTGGAAGCGGCCGCCGAGCAACCCCAGGACGTGGGCCGCGTCGTACATGATGAACGGTCTCGGTTTAATCGCCGCCGCCGCTTCGGCCAGTTCTCTCACCGGTTCGGTATGCAGAATCAGGCTCTTACCCAGCAGTATCAGTTCCGGTTCATACTCGGCAATGAGTTCCGCGGCGGCGGCGGCGTCTATCCGGTAAGGATTGTCCTTCATCACCGGAAAATTAATTACCGCCCACCTTTCCGTCACCGGGTCGATAGATATAAAGTTTCTCAACGCCCCCATCGGCTGGGCGCTCAAGTGCCCCCCCCGGCCGATGTGGTGGTTCATCACACTGCGGAATCTCCGCGGCTCGGACCGCCGGTCGGCCCGGTTGAGGTAGTCCAGCAGGCCGCTGAACACGGCGCTGTTGGCCATTTGCCCGCTTATCGGCTTGACTTCCACCTCACGGCAGCCCAGAAAATTCCGCAGCCTCTCGATTAGTTCCCGTTCCACTCCGGCGATAAATCCGGTTCCCTGGTAGTAGTAAGTCTCCTCGTTATTCAGCGCCGCCACTCTCCGGTGTTCCGCGTAACGCCCGGAGGGGTCGGCGATGGTCAGCAGTCTCACCAGCGGCGATGTCGTCTGCTCTGACGGTATCAGGTTGATAGTTTTTCGCTGCCGCCATGTGTTGTTGTCGATGGTTCGTCTCGCCAGAGCTCGGATTTTCTCAGCCACCGGCTCCCCGGCGGTTACCATTACCGGTTCACTCACCACTCCGGGCAGTAGCGGTCGGGCGAAGGGGGCCGCTTCGCCACCTAAATGTCTCCGGACAATAACCGCGTCGGCGCTTTTATCTCTGATTTGCACCGCCACTATTTGCCCTTCCTTCAGGTCGGCATCGAGGTAAGCCAGACATATCGTTCTTCGTTCCGGCTCGGCGCCCGGCTTCATCATGGCGCCGCTGTTCTCCGTTTTCCAGTAGGGAATAACCGTGCCGCTGGTCACCCTGCCCGCCTCTTTCCCGTCGGTGTAGACCGGGCAGCCGGCGCGAGCTACCGCCGCGCTGTTTATCGCCAGGGACATTATCGTTTTGGGTACCCGCCAGCTCTTTTTCGGGGTTTTCAGTCGCTCTTCGGTTCGGGCCTTGATTTCCCTGAATTGTCTCTCCAGTGCTTCCCGCCCGATAAAGGCTCCCTTGAGCTTACTGAAACTGACCGCTATTTTAGCCATCGGCAAGGCGAAGACCGGAATCTCCTTCCCCTCCTCATCAATCCCCAGTTCGTGTCCGTAGAGCGGCAGGCCGGCTTCCAGTCTCAAGGTATCCCGGGCGCCCAGCCCCACCGGCACGATTCCCGATTCCTTTCCGGCTTCCAGCAGCCGCTGCCACAGATGGACGGCGTGGTCGGCGCTTGGGAAGAGTTCAAAACCAACCGGTTCCCCGGTATATCCTGTCCGCGCTATCAGCACCCGGTCGCCCGAAATCTCGGCAACGGTCAGCCGGTTACGGGTTGGTTCGGGAAGCAGCCTGGCGTCGTCGAGGACTTTCTCCAGCACTGCCTTGGTTCCCGGCCCCTGCAGCGCCAGCATCGCCATTTCCCCGGTATGGTCTTCCAGGTTGAGCCTGGGGAAGTCCGCTTGGCAGTCACGGAACCACTGCCGGTCTTTTTCCGTGTTGGCCGCGTTGACCACCAGCAGAAAATCCTTTTCGTCCGGGCGGTAAAGGTAAGCGTCGTCCACCGCGCCTCCGTGTTCGTTGGCGATTATGGTGTACTGGGACTGCCCCGGCTCAAGCGCCGCCGCGTTGTTGGTCAATACCTTCTGCAGGAAGGGCAGGGCGTCCTGCCCGCTGACCAGAAACCGCCCCATGTGGGAAATGTCGAACAGCCCGCCCCATTTCCGGGTCGCCAGGTGCTCACTTAAAATTCCTGCCGGGTAGCTGAGGGGCATCTCCCAGCCGCTGAACTCGACCATTCTGCCCCCCAGTCTGAGGTGCTCCTCATATAGCGGTGTCCGTCTCATTTTTACCCTCCCGGCGTCGAAGGCTCGGCTGATTCCTTCTTGCTCCCTATTGTATTGTCTTCCGGGTAACTTGTCCACGAATTTTTTAATCGGATTTCCCTCGAATCTGCCTGGTTTGATGGACCGGTTGACACTCAAACCTCATTTGATATATTTTTAGTGTTAACCACGATTGCTTATTATCGGGAATATTACGTGAGGTGATTGCCATTATGCGCGCCAATTATACTCAATTCAATAGTCCCCAATTTCGTCTCTTGTCGGAAAACCAGGTGGAAGAACTTCATCTCGCCTCTCTTCAGATTATCGAAAAGACCGGTGTCACCGTAGAATGCTCCGAGGCGTTGGATATTTTAGCCGAAGCTGGGGCCGATACCTCTGACCCGAGACGTGTCAAAATACCTTCTCACCTGGTGGAACAGGCTTTGCGTGATGCTCCCAAGACCATCACCTTGTACTCGCGGGAAGGTGCTCCGGCGATGGTGTTGAACGGGACTACTACCCATTTTGGCGCTCAGGCGGCGATGGACGTATATCTGGACCCCTTGACCGGGCGGCTCCGGAAATGTTATCCGCAGGACGTTGCCGATATGGTCAGGGTGGTCGACGCTCTACCCGGACTCGAATGGCAATACTGTAATTCGAATCTCTCCACCGTACCTGGTTCCATTGTTGATTTACTCGCTTTTATGCAGATGGTGCTTAATACCTCGAAACCGATCGCATGTTGTGTCATTGACCGGGCCAGTCTGGCTGTCTTGCTCGAAACCTGCGCCGTGATTTCCGGGGGAGAGAAGAGATTACGGGACCGTCCGTTTTTTCTTAACACCTCTGAACCGGTAACACCTCTGGTGCAGGGGAAAGTCTCTCTGGAAAAAAGCCTCCTCTGCGCGGAAAGAGGTGTCCCCAATGCGGTTTACAGCATGCCAATGGCTGGAGCAACCACCCCGGCTACTTTTCCGGCGGTGCTGGCCATTTGCAATGCTGAATTCCTCAGCCAACTCGTGATTATTCAACTGAAAAAACCCGGGGCGCCGGTGATTTACGGCGGCCAGCCCAGTATCATGGATATGAAGACCACCTTCTATCCCTTCGGGGCGCCCGAAGCGCATTTCTTTGACGCCGCTCTCACCGAGCTCTGCCACTACTATCGACTGCCCTTCTTCGGCACCGCCGGCCAGACTGATGCCGATGTTATCGATGCTCAGGCTTCGGCTGAGGCAACTTACCAGATTCTCCTGGCCGCATTGTCCGGGGCTGATTTTGTCCATGGTATAGGTGAAATGTGCGCCGGACGGGCAGCCTCGCCCGAGTACGCCGTCCTTTGCGACGAGATTATCAGTATGGTAAGCGTCTCTATGGGCGGTATCGAGATAAACGGTGAGACTCTGCCGCTTGAGCTTATCGACCGTGTCGGTCCGCGGGGTAATTACATTTCGGAAAAGCATACCCTGAAGCATTTCCGAAAATTCTGGGTACCCACCGTTTTCAACCGCAGTGTCGTCATAGACGAAAGCACAAAAAGGTGCGCTGACCTTCTCAAGGAAAAAACTATCGAGATACTGCGGACCCACCAGCCGGTGCCCTTACCCGATGATATGTTAAAGGAGCTTGGCAGCATTGAGCGGCTATGGCTGAAACAGGCGGGTCTGGATGAAATGCCGAAGCTGGTAGAGGTATAATTTTCCCGTCAGGCTTGACAATCCACGCCGGCTGTGTTACTAATATTACCACTCCGGCAGGAGATACCCCGCGAGGGGAGCCGAAGGGGCAAGGGAGACGGGCAAAAGACCCGGTTTCTCGAAACTCTCAGGCAAAAGGACTGCCGGAAGTTAAACCTCTGGAGAGACCGCTTAAAAAGGTCACCGAAGGGGCAGTTCACTGGAAACGGTGGGCCATCTCTCAGGTACGAGGACAGGGGCTAATCTGAATGGTTCGGGTTAGCCTTTTTTGTTGGGCGGGAGGATTTGAATATGGATCTCAAAAGCTATCGTTTTACCCGTGAGCACGAATGGCTCTGTCCCGGTCCGGATAACCTGGGGACAATGGGTATTACCGACTACGCTCAATCGCAGCTGGGTGACATCGTTTACCTGGAGCTGCCGGAGGCGGGTACTCAGCTGACCCAGTCCGCAAAAATAGGTGAGATTGAAGCCGTTAAGGCGGTCACCGATTTTTACTCGCCGGTCAGCGGGCGGATAACCGAGATCAACCGGGCCGCCGTCGATAGCCCCAACCTGGTGAATACAGACCCCTTCGGCAAAGGGTGGCTGGTCAGGATTGAGTTGAGCCAACCCTCGGAACTGGACGCCCTGATGGACTATGACCGGTACCGGCAATTTATCGCTCAGGAGACGTAAAATCGTGCCTTCACCTTATATCCCAAATACCGATGCCGACCGTCTGGCGATGCTGCGGGAGATTGGCGCCGCTTCGGTTAACGAGCTCTTCGGTGACGTGCCGGAAAAATTCCTTGACGTTCCCTTCCGCCTGCCTTCGCCCCTCTCCGAACTTGAACTCAAAGCTGAATTACACCGGATGGCCGCCGCCAACGCTGGCCTGGACGACTATGCCTGCTTTCTCGGCGGCGGCTTCTACCGGCACTTTATCCCCTCGGTGGTCGGCCACATCACCGGCCGCAGCGAGTTTTACACCGCCTACACCCCGTACCAGGCCGAGGCCAGCCAGGGGACGCTGCAGTCCATCTATGAGTATCAGTCTCTGGTCTGCCAGTTAACCGGTATGGAAGTGAGCAACGCTGGGATGTACGACGGCAGCACCGCCGCCGCCGAGGCCGCTCTGATGGCCTGCCGGGTAACCGGCAAAAACGGAGTTGATGTCCTTGAGTCGGTAAACCCGCGCTATGTCGACGTGATGGAAACTTACGCCGGCGGCCAGTCGATCTCTTTACATAAACTACCATCCGATTTTGAAAGCTTATCCGCCGACTCGGCTTGCCTGGTCGTTCAGCAGCCAAATTACTTCGGCTGTCTTGAGGACCTGGCCTCGGCTGCCGATAAAACACACGCCGCCGGGGCGTTACTCATCGTCATCGCCGATCCCATTTCCCTGGGTATGTATCGCCCCCCGGCTGATTACGGCGCCGATATCGTCGTCGCTGAAGGGCAGTCGCTGGGCAGCCCCTTGAATTTCGGCGGACCGGCGCTGGGTATCTTTACCTGCCGGAAGCAATACCTGCGCCAGATGCCGGGACGGCTCGTCGGCCGGACGGCGGACACAGTCGGTCGGCCGGGTTACGTCCTGACCATGGCCACCCGCGAGCAGCACATCCGCCGTGAGCGGGCTACCTCCAATATCTGCACCAATGAGGCGCTCGTCTCCCTGGCCGCCGCCGTTTATCTGGCGGTCATGGGAAAAAACGGCCTTCGTCAGGTAGCCGAGCTTAGCTACCACAAGGCGCACTACGCGGCGGCCGCCATCACCGCTCTCGAAGGGTATTCCCTGGTTTTTGCATCCCCCTTCTTCAAAGAGTTTGTCGTCCGTTGTCCGGTATCCCCCGGCCGCATCAATGAGGCTCTCTTCCGGCAAAACATTGTCGGCGGCCTCGACTTGAGCGATACGCTGCCGGACAGTCTCTTGCTCTGCGTCACCGAAATGAACACCAAAAACGAAATCGACCGGATGGTCGAAGTTATGAAAAAGGCAGGCGCCGAAAAATGAAGCGCCATTACCTCCTGCCCGATATCAGCCAACCCGGCCGCACCGGCTGCCGCTTGCCTCATTTGGACGTGGCTCCCTCGGCGCTCCCTCCCGCGGAAATACTTCGTGACGACTTGGCTTTGCCCGAGGTGAGCGAGGGTGATCTGGTGCGTTATTTCACCGCCTTGAGCGCCCTTAACTACGGTCTGGATACCGGTTTTTATCCCCTGGGCAGTTGCACCATGAAATACAACCCGAAATGGCACGAAGACGTTGCCCGGCTGCCCGGTTTTGCCTGCCTGCATCCGCTTCAACCGGCGGATACGGTACCGGGGGCGCTGCGGCTCATGTTCGAACTGCAAAAATACCTCGCCGAGATTACCGGAATGACCGCAGCCAGTCTGGCGCCAATGGCCGGGGCGCAGGGCGAGCTGGCCGGTATCCTGATGGTCGGGGCCTGCCACCGGAAACGCGGTGATACTGCCCGCCGTACCATTCTGGTCCCGGACTCGGCTCACGGCACCAATCCGGCCACTGCCGTCATGGGCGGTTTTGAGACGGCGGTGGTTCCTTCCGACACCGACGGTAACCTCGATATGAAGAGCCTTGATGCCAGGATGAACGAGGGAGTCGCCGCCCTGACCCTTACCCTGCCCAATACCTTTGGCCTTTTTGACCCTCAAATCCTGGAAATTGCCCGCCTGGTGCACCGGCGGGGCGGTCTGCTCTGTGGTGACGGGGCCAATCTCAACTCGCTGTTGGGCAAGGTGAAATTCGGCGACCTTGGGTTTGATTGCGTTCAGTTGAACCTCCACAAAACCTTCGCCTCCCCTCACGGCGGCGGCGGGCCCGGCGCCGGCCCGGTCTGCGTCAGTGATACCCTGGCGCCCTTTTTACCTTCACCTCTGGTGGTGGCTGACGGGCGAGAATTCTCATTTTATTCACCGCCGGATACTATCGGCCGCCTGGGCGCCGCTTACGGAAACTTCGCCGTCATGGTCAGGGCTTATGCTTATATCAGGAGTCTCGGTGCCGAGGGGCTGAAAGAAGTCAGCCAAAACGCCGTCCTCAACGCCAACTACCTGAAAGAAAAACTGAAGGAACATTATCACCTGCCCTATGACCGGCCCTGCCTGCACGAAGTCGTTCTTTCCGGAAAACGGCAGAAAACTAACGGGGTCAGAACGCTGGATATCGCCAAGCGCCTGCTCGACTACGGCTTTCATCCCCCCACCATCTACTTTCCCCTCGTCGTCGAGGAAGCTATCCTGATTGAACCTACCGAGACGGAGAGCAAAGAGACGCTGGACGCTTTTATCGGTGCCATGCAGGAAATTGCCCGCGAGGCCGAAGAAGATCCGGACCTGTTGCGCGGTGCGCCTCATGATACCCCTCTGAACCGCCTCGACGAGGCGGCCGCCGTCCGGAAACCGGACCTGCGCTGGGAAATGTGAAGCTGGTTCGGCATATTATATTAACTTAAGGAGATATATATATGAAAGACATGAAAAATATGAAAATCAGCATCGGATTCATCGGCGCCGGGACGGTCGCCACCACTTTTGCGGTTAAACTGGCCGAAGGCGGTTATCCCGTCGTTGCCGTGGCGGATACCGACCCGGAGTCGGCACGGCGTATGGCCCACCGGGTACAGGGTTGCCAGGTTTTAAGCGACAACCAGTCGGTGGTTGACGCCGCTGACCTGGTTATCATCGCCACCTGGGACCAGGCGATGGCCGGGGTAATCGACCAGCTTAGCTGGCGGGAGGGTAAGAGTGTCGTCCACACCAGCGGCTTTTTCGGCACTGATATCCTGGAGCCGGCCCGGCAGGCCGGGGCGGAAGTCGGTGGTTTCCATCCCGCCCAGCTTTTCGCCAATCTTGACCAGGCGCTTACCGCTTTGCCCGGTTCCACCTTCTGTCTCATGGGAGAGCCGCCCCTGCTCGATACCCTGAAAGATATGGTCGCCGCTTTGCAGAGCCGTTACATCGTACTCCGCCCGGACCAGAAACCCCTCTACCACGTCGCCCTCGCCTTCGCCTGCGATTTTACCATGGTCTGTGTCAAAATATGCACCGAACTATTCCAGAAATTCGGTGTCTCCTCACCGGAGGCAATCAAGGCGGTCACTCCTATCCTGCACGGCGCCGTTGACGGCATTACCACACTGGGCTTCCCTGACTGCTTTTCCGGCCCGGTTACCCGGGGAGATTTGTCGGTTATCGGCCGGCACGTCGCCACTCTGGAAAAAAATGCCCCTGAACTGGCTGCCTTGTTCAAAACGCTGGAGAAGCACATCGTTCCCATGGCGCTGGCCAAAGGCACCATCGACCAGGCCACGGCGCAAAAAGAGATTGACCTGTTGTCTTAAATCGGCCCGGTTATGCTTGACAGGGCTTTAAGCTGATGTTAGCGTAATTTGAAAGGAGGCAATGACATGGCATTTGAGATTGATGAAGGGGAACTGTCCCGGGAAATGACTTTTGACCCGCAGGGAAGGTGGTGGAACTGCTATACCAACCTGCTGCCGGAGGTCACCCGGAGTTACTCTCTCCCCAAAAAGGTTATCATTAAAGATGAAACTCTTCGCGAAGGCACCACCGTGCCCGGACGGAAACCGCTCTCCATGGCGGCGCTGCTGGAAGTGGCCGTTGCCCTGGAAGAGGCCGGCTTTACCGAACTTGAGGTCGGCTTTACCGCCGCCGTTGACGAGCACCGTGATTTTGCCCGCATGCTGAAACGGGAAGGTATCCGGATGAAGCACAGCGCCCACACCCGCACCTGGGCTAAAGACTGGAAAGCGGAGATTGACGGCGTCATTGAAGCCGGCGCTGATATTGTCAACCTTATCGGCTTCGGTACTTCCGAGACCGAAAAATTCGCCCTGCCCGATGTCCGTAAAGAGGAAGTCGCCGAGCTTTATGCCCGGCAGGTGGAATATTCCCTGAAACAGGGAGTATTTTCCTCTTACATGTTGAGTACCAACGTGACCCGCCTCGATATCGTTCACGATTCTT
>CBDUSH010000004.1:0-29435 GCA_965369965.1 uncultured bacterium
GTGATCGAGGTGTCCGGGTTGATTCGATAGCGGTTGCGCCTTCCTTCTCGGGTCTTGGTGATGTAGTCCGCTTTAAATAAATCATCAATAATTCCCAGCGTCGTCCGCTCGGTAATACCGATAATCCCGGACAGTTCTCTGGCTGTAATGCGTGGCTGGCGCGCGATATGGCTGAAAACCAGGGCGTGATTAGTTAAAAACTTAAATTCAGGCAATATATTATTTTATTAACCTCATACCGTCCATTTCTTTCCGCTCATTTGCGTATTATTAAACAGACGGCTCTCATCAGAGGTAGCGTTCCGGTAAAATCAATTCCGAACCTTTATAGCATATATTTTAATAAATTGCAAGTACTTAATAACTATTACTATTGGGTAACTTTCTAAAATATTACCGAAATATTACCTTCAAACTCAGTTAATACCTGGACAGAACGTTATAATCTTTATGAAATATATATGTAAAGGTATTGACAAGGTGATAAATATGAATTAATATTCATGTAGAAGGTATCATATAAAACGTTTCAGTTTATATAATACAGGATAAAAAAAGCAGTAATAAAAAAACAATAATAATAGGTGGCTGGGATGATAAATAAGCTGAAGGTACCGCTGAACAAAATATCCGGATTATTCGGCCTGAATGGGGTGTTCCGCCAACGGCGCTGGCCCCTGCGCGTGCTGGATACCCTGGAATCGAAATACCATCTGCGACCCGAAGACATGCTGCGTTTGTGGTATGTCCGGCGTCAGCTGGTCTCCGGTAAACTTAGGCAGGACTCTATCTTTATCTTCGACTGGGTCAAGGCGCGCGAACGCCATATCTCGTTCCGGAAAGAGCGAGACCTCTACAATAATCCTGATCTGATTCTATTTAAAGGCAATGTCTTTCGGGACGGCACCGTCCACGTCAGAAGCGTCAGTAACTATCACCGCAATTAACAACAGCTACCGGTAAAAAAAAGACACCGAAAGGTGTCTTTTTTTGTTTGATAACTGGGACTAATCGGTCGTTTTTTACCGTCTGTTCTGTTATGGGCGTAGTACTGATGATAAGTCACCTTAGGGCAGCCGTTTCCAACAGCGAGGTCGTCAAGTACGTTAGTTGGCAATCCGTTAATGAAATAACGAAATGTTTTATGGATTTGAAATTGGGCGGATTTAAGGTATAGTATTAGCTAATCATTTCGCTGGGAAATTAATCCATTGTTAAAAGACAACTGGTTTAAGAAACACCCGGTCGCCACTTACCTGATATTGGCCAACGGCATAACCTGGCTTTGCTGGATTCCAGCCCTTTCGATTGCCTCTAAACAAAATTATCTGCTACCGACAATGGATGGATTCGCTGCATTCGTGCGGGCTGGTTTTTCTGATATAAATCACGTCATCGTTGTGGTCGTCTTTAGCTTGGCGGTGTACGGCCCTCTCGTCGGGGCGCTCATCGTCACACGAATGGTTAGCGGTAAGACCGGCGTAGCCGAACTGTGGGGAAAAATCATTAACTGGCGGATCGGTGTCCGCTGGTATCTCACCATATTATTGACTGCTCTGGCTCTTTCGTTAATTCCGTTTTTGCTGATCACCTTAACTCGTCTGGCTAAGTTTAGCAGCAGTGGTCTATTCGCTTTGGCTCCATTTATCCTGCCGCTTCTCTTGTGGCAGATACTAACCAGTGGGTTTGGTGAAGAACCGGGCTGGCGGGGGTTTCTTCTTCCCAGACTGCAAGCCAGGTTTGGCGGCGAAAAGTACATCTGGCTTCTCGGATTAAGCTGGGCTGTCTGGCATTATCCTTTTACTGTCTATTACACGCTATCATCAATGGCAGACGTGCCGGTGCCGGCGGCAATTATCGGCGTTATCTTTGCCCTTGCCGGCAATACTATGTCTCTCATAGGAATGACTTACATCTACGTCTGGTTAAACAACAACACAAAAAGCGTGTTTCTGGCCATATTATTTCATGCCTTTGCTAACGTCATGATTACCGTGGTGCTTGCCTCCATCGAAGGCTTCAACCCGCTCGTTACCATCATCATCGCTCTTGTGCCGTGGGGTGTCGTTATCGCCATGAAAAAAATACTCGGCAAGGAACGGTTTCCCGGATAAGGTATACGGTCACTTAAGGTATTTATCGGTGCTTTCGTGTTGTTACTCGGAGTTAGACTCCGGAACGTGCGACGAGCAACCGTATCAAGAGCGCCGTCAGTCTCATTTGACTACTTTCCGTATTCACCGGTCGGCGTTAATATCATTGAGATAACGGATACGTGTTCTGTTACTCTTGTCACCGGACGAAGCGTCAGTCATTAATCTGTTAACAAAAACAGAAAAACCCCTGTCCCTTCTGGTAGTCTATTGAATTTTATCTTTGGCAATCATTACTACAGGAAACAAAAGTGCTTCTCCATTTTGATGATTACCTGAAACACTACCAGCATTTGGAGAAACGCTGAATGCCCACTTAATATTAATGAGCAAAGTTATCTTGTATATAAAACACTATCCATAGAAACGATGCGTATATTATATCTACTACCATCATATTGTTATTTCCTGCTTTGTAGGCTAAAGCCGTTTTGCGGTACTACTCTGGGTTACTACTTTTGAATCGTTGTCTGCTCGAATAATAACGTTAAGTCCCTTTGAATCGCTGTTTGTTCCCACAGTAATTTTAAGACCCTTATTTTAACGCCTAACTCTACAGGTAAATTTCGATCCAATAATTTGATATCCTCTTCAGATACACCTGCGGTACGAGATAGTGCCTGTGGCGTTAAACCTAATCTCGCACGCATCTCTCTGGTGTGAAAACCTACTGACGGCTCGTGAGCAAGTGATATCATGCTGCTCATTGAACTTTGCCTCCAACTGTTAATATTATCAGCTATTCCATAATGATTTAGAATGATTTAGTTCTCAACCGTAATCGGTTCCTTATCAAACGCAATGTTTTGCGCCTCAAGCTCAGCCATATAATATTTTAAGTCGTATTCGTAACCACACCGAGGGCAATTTACATGCCAACCATACTCACTTCGTTCAATTAGCACGTCACCACCGCACCTTGTGCAATTCTTAAATTCATACTTATTCATTCATTTCACCTGTCATGAAGATGTCTCTGGCTATTTTTTATTATCTGTGCGGAAACGGATGAATCCCTAAGTTAATTAGACACCTGGGAAAATCTAAAGACAAGAATCAACCGACCCGATATTTTGAACCGCTTGGGCTATACCATGCTTCAGTTTAGACAGGTTGCTAAATAGAGCCGTCAGCAAAAACAGAAAAGCCCTCGAAATCTATTAGAAAACGAGGGCTTTTTAGCTTCATAATTGGTAGCGGGGGTTGGATTCGAACCAACGACCTTCGGGTTATGAGCCCGACGAGCTGCCACTGCTCCACCCCGCGTCATCTGGTACCTTCAGTATAATTCCTCACCCTTGGAGTGTCAAGTGACCGTTCCTCGGGCGGTCCCTTCTAAGGGTGGGGCAATCCGCCTCCGTTAAAGCTGCGGAAAACAATGCTGATTTTTAGAAGTCATCCAAAAATAACCGCTTGGAGCATTGACCAGGTGACATAAATGGGTTACACTTTAATTATGCTGTACCTTGGTACTTCAAGATTCGACCGGGGGGCTTTTTCTTGGCTGATTGGCACTGGCGCGGGGGGTAAAACAATACCAACCGCCAGTTGTCGGTAGTACTGGGCAAATCTGTCCGTCTTACTCTTTTTTAGGTCTTCAGTTGGCAGATAACGGCATATCCGGCTTGGAGGGTAAGTACCGCATAACGCCTGTCTCATAGTTGAGATTAGGGGGAGAAAAAATGACGGCTAAACTGAAAGTTCTTCGCGCGCAGTTGGAAAAAGAGAAGGCGCTCCTCTTGGAAGAGTTGGAGCAGCTAAAATCCAGCGCCAATTCCCAGGAGGAAAGGCGCGAGGGCAGCCCTTTTGGCAAGCGGGAAGAAGAGGCTACCGAAGCGCTCGAGATGGAAAAACGGGCGGCTCTGGAAAAACGCATTAAAGGGCAGATGGTTGACGTGGAACACGCTTTACATAAGTTTGAAGAAGGTACTTATGGCAACTGTGATATCTGTGGTAAAGCCATCGACCCGGAGAGACTGGAAGCGTTGCCCCAGGCGTATTTGTGCATGAACTGTAAGGCGCAGCAGGCAAAGAATGCCAGATGAAAACCAAACGTTGGATAAATGGCGCTATGTAGCCTTATTTTTAACCGGATTAATAATCTCGGTGGCTGACCAGATCAGCAAGGCCTGGGTAAGGGCCAGCATACCCGAAGGCGGCTCGTTATTTGAGGTCGGAATATTCCGGTTTACCAATCTCCAGAACACCGGGGCTGCCTTTGGCTTATTTCAGGGACAATCGCTTATTCTGTCTATCATTGCTTTATTCGGTATCAGTCTGGTCCTGATCTACGCTTTCGTCCTCTATCGCCGGTTTCCCGTCTTCATAGGTAAACTGGGTCACTTCGCCCTCGGGCTTATCCTCGGCGGCACCGCCGGTAACGTCATTGACCGGCTTTTTCGTGGCTATGTCACCGATTTTATCGATTTTACTTTCTGGCCAGCGTTCAATATCGCCGACTCCGCGGTGACGGTGAGTGTTATCATTCTGGCTTACTGCCTGCTGCGCTCTCCTCAGAGTGAGAAATATCAGGATGGACAGGACCTCTAGTTTTATTGTTGACCATGCCGGGCTAAGGCTTGACCGCTTTGTTGCCCTAAAATGCCCGGAAATCTCACGGACATTCGCCCAGAAACTCATCGGCGAAGGTAACGTGACGGTTAATTCCCGCGTCGTCCGGGCGAGCTTGAAACTGGATGGCGGCGATACAGTTAATATTACCGTCCCGCCGGAACCATCCGTCCA
This sequence comes from uncultured bacterium, assembly GCA_965369965.1. Lineage (GTDB taxonomy): Bacteria > Chloroflexota > Dehalococcoidia > Dehalococcoidales > RBG-16-60-22 > JACZSH01. Next base: position 4,899 of record CBDUSH010000004.1, read on the forward strand.
GCTGCTCCCCGAAGATATCCCGTTAGGCATTATCTATGAGGATGATGACCTTCTCGTCATTGATAAGCCCGCCGGCCTGACGGTACATCCGGCGCCGGGCCATCCTGACCACACCCTGGTGAACGCCCTCTTGCACCTTTATCCCCACCTGGCGGATAACGGGGACTCGCTTCGGCCCGGTATCGTGCACCGTCTGGACAAGGATACTTCGGGCTTGATGCTGGTGGTCAGGAATGAAGCTGCCCGGGCGGACCTGATATCGCAGTTTAAAAACCGCACCATCCATAAAACCTACCGGGCGCTGGTAAAAGGGCGGCTCACCCCGGAAAGCGGTGTCATCGAGGCGCCCCTGGGCCGCGACCCGCGGAACCGGAAGCGCATGGCCGTCCTTACGGAGGGCCGGGAAGCGCGTTCCGAGTACCGGGTGATGGAATATATCGGTGACTGCACCTTGCTCGAAGTCGTCCCGCAGACGGGGCGCACCCATCAGATACGGGTTCACCTTTCCGCCATTGGCTACCCGGTGATGGGAGACGCCGTCTACGGTGTGAAATCGCCCCACCTGTCGCGCCAGTTTTTACACGCCTGCCGCCTCGGCTTCAGGTTGCCCGCCACCGGTAAATACGTTGAATTCACCTCTGAACTGCCTCCGGATTTGGCGCAGGCGCTGGATGCGTTTGCCTAGTTGCCCGGGTTTTCCAAATCAAATGTTGTGCCTCTTTTACCTCCCCCAACTTTCTTTCAGGGATAGCCTAAGGGGTGTTTAAGAAGGGCGGTAGTCCTTCTTTCTAAAAACATCCCCCTCCCCCCTGTCAAAGAGTTTCTAGAATCTTGACCGGTTCGGGTGGTAGAATAGACACTGAAAAGCCGTGAAGCTGAATCAGCAAAAATATTCACGGGAAGGGCTCTAAATGACAAATCCGGTTAGAACACGCTTTGCTCCCAGTCCCACCGGCTTCCCCCACGTGGGCAATATCCGCACCGCCCTCTTTGCCTGGCTCTTTGCCCGGCATAACGGTGGCTGCTTCATCGTTCGTATTGAAGATACCGACGTCGCTCGCCGGGTCGAAGGGGCGGTCGAGGCTATTCTGGACAGCCTCCGCTGGCTGGGGATGGACTGGGACGAAGGCCCCGAGGTGGGCGGTGAATACGGCCCTTATTTTCAGTCGCAGCGGCTTGAGATGTACCAGGAGGCCGTGGCGCGTCTGGTTTCACAGGGAGACGCTTACCATTGCTACTGCTCCCCGCAACGACTCGCTGAAATGCGGGCCGACCAGATGAAACGCAAACAGCCGATCGGCTATGACCGGCTCTGCCGTGAGCTGACGGCTGTCGAAAAGGCATCCAAAGAAACCAGTGGGATTACTCCCGTCGTCCGCTTCAAGATGCCGCTGGAAGGGCGCACTGGCTTTGATGACATTATCCGGGGCAGTGTCGTCTTCGAAAACAACACCCTTGACGACTTCGTCCTCTTGAAATCTGACGGTTATCCGACCTATCACCTGGCTAACGTCGTCGACGACCATTTCATGGCCATAAGCCACGTCCTGCGGGCAGAGGAATGGCTCTCCAGTGTCCCCCGCCACGTCCTCCTCTACCGCGCTCTGGGTTTCGAGATGCCGCAGTTTGCCCACCTGCCGATGATTCTGGGACCAGACCGCTCCAAACTGAGCAAACGGCACGGTGCCGTCGCCGTTACCGAGTACCGTGACCAGGGGTATCTGCCGGAGGCGATGGTTAATTTCCTCGCTCTGCTCGGCTGGTCGCTGGATGATAAGACTGAAATCTTCTCCCGGCAGGAACTGGTGACTAACTTCACTCTGGAGCGCATCAGTAAAACGGCGGCCATTTTCAACCACGAAAAACTGGACTGGATGAACGGGGTTTTCCTGAGGGAATTGAGCCAGGACGAATTAATACCGAAAATTCTGCCTTTTCTGGAAAGCGGTCTGCCTGAAACAGTGAAACGGCCTGTTTCCAAAGAATATGTGAGCCGGCTTGTGCCGTTGATTAGAGAGCGGATAAACACGCTGGCGGAAGCGGCGAAGTATGCCGATTTCTTCTTTCTCGATGAACTGGACTATGAGGCATTATCGCTGATAGGCAAGAAAATGACCGCCGAAACTACGCTTGAGGCGCTGAAATCCGCGCAGAAAAAACTATCCCCACTGGAGAACTTTGACCATGATTCTCTGGAGGGTACGCTTCGGCCTCTGGCTGAACAACTCGGCCTCAAGGCGGGACAGCTTTTCGGCTCGCTTCGGGTTGCCGTCACCGGCCGTACCGCGGCGCCCCCTCTCTTTGAAACCATGACCGTGCTGGGCAGAGACAGGTGTTTGCAGAGGCTCAGGGCGGCGGTAAAAAGGTTGGAACAAAACTTATGAACGAGAATGACCCTGAATCACAGCAGGATTTTATACGGGACATCATTAACGAGGACCTTCGAACCGGAAAGAATGATGACCGTGTCCATACCCGTTTCCCTCCTGAGCCGAACGGCTACCTGCACATTGGGCACGCCAAAGCCATTTGCCTCAATTTCGGCATTGCTGCCGACTTCAACGGCCGGTGTAATCTGCGCTTCGATGATACCAATCCTATCAAGGAGGAACAGGAGTATATCGACTCTATTATCCAGGACGTGCGCTGGCTGGGGTTCGATTGGGAAGACCGGCTTTGCTATGCCTCGGACTACTTTGAACAGATGTACACCTGTGCCGTGCAACTGATTAAAGCCGGCAAAGCCTACGTTGATGAACTGAGCGCAGAGGAAATCAGAGACTATCGCGGCACCCTGACCGAACCGGGCCGTCCCAGCCCGTACCGGGACCGCTCCACCGAGGAAAATCTTGACCTGTTCCAGCGCATGCGAGACGGGAAATTCCCGGACGGCTCCCGTGTGCTCCGCGCTAAAATTGACATGAAATCCAGTAACCTGAACATGCGGGACCCGGTCATGTACCGCATACTGCGCCCGGAACACCCCCGTACCGGTGGTAAATGGTGCATCTATCCCATGTATGACTGGGCGCATGGCATTGAGGATTCCATCGAAAGGATTACCCATTCTATCTGCACGCTGGAATTCGAAGACCATCGGCCATTGTATGACTGGTTTCTGGACGAATTGGGAATCTACCACCCACGGCAGATAGAGTTCGCCCGGCTCAACCTCACTCATACCGTGCTGAGCAAGCGCATGCTTCGGGAACTGGTGCAGGGAGGGTATGTAAACGGATGGGACGACCCGCGGATGCCGACAATATCGGGCATGCGCCGGCGTGGCTATACGCCGGAGGCCATCCGTAACTTCATCCGGCGCATCGGGGTGGCCAAGACCGACAGCACCATAGATATTGCTTTGCTTGAGCACAGCCTCCGCGAGGATTTAAATAAACGGGCACAGCGTATTATGGTGGTGCTGCGCCCGCTGCGGGTGGTCATCGAGAACTATCCGGAAGACAAGGTGGAAGAGATGGATGCGATGAATAATCCCGAGGACCCCGCCGCAGGGACGCGCAAGGTACCGTTTTCCCGCGTACTGTATATCGAGCGTGATGATTTCTACGAGAACCCGCCAATTAATTTCTTCCGATTAGCGCCGGGCCGCGAGGTGCGGCTGCGGAATGCGTACTTCATCACCTGTGTGGACGTGGTCAAGGACGAACAGAGCGGAGAAGTGATTGAACTCCGCTGTACTTATGACCCGGCCACGCGCGGTGGAGATTCCTCGGATGGACGGAAAGTCAAAGCAACCTTACACTGGGTTTCAGCGGCGCACGCCATAGAAGCCGAAGCGCGCCTGTATCAGCACCTGTTCAGTAAGGAAGATCCCATCGATGTGGACCCTGGAGACGACTTCAAGAATTATTTGAACCCGGATTCCCTTGAGATGTTGACCTCATGTAAAGCTGAACCCGGTATTGCCGGGGCGAAGCCCGGAAGTCGATATCAATTCGAGAGGCAGGGTTACTTCTGCGTCGATACGGATTCCTCTGCCGGGAAACTCGTCTTCAACCGGGCGGTGCCGCTTCGGGATACATGGGCCAAGATTGAGAAACAGGGAGGCGTCAAATACCGGCCATTACGACTTGACGATTGAGATTAACCGACGATGCAAAAAAAGAATTCCAACCGGACAATGAAAAACTGGCTAATCGTCATGGTATGCCTGCTTGATGAAGTGGCGGTGGTGGCTCTGGTGCTGTTGGCCCTCTGGTATTTTGAAATTAAATTGCCGGTGGCGGTAATTGTCGTGCTGGTTCTGTTATTGGGCGTCTTTGCCTTCCTCACTCACCGGATGATAATACCGAGCTTCCATCGCAAACAGGTAACCGGTCGTGAAGCTATGGTGGGACTGGAAGGTACCGTCACCCAATCGCTGAGCCCGGATGGAGTCGTCCGGGTGGCCGGCGAATACTGGCAAGCCACCTCGGTCGGCGGCAATATCCCGGCCGGTGAAGAAATCGAAGTGGTGGCATCGGCCAAACTCACGCTGACGGTCAAACTTAAAGAGGCCGGCTGATGGCGCAGGAATTAATCACCGGAGAAGCGGTCGCCCCCGGCTACCTGGCTCTTTACCGGTCGGGGGAACTGGCCCGCCGCACCGAAGAACTGGAAGCCCGGCTAGGTGACTGTGATATCTGCCCGCACCAGTGCGGTGTCGACCGGCTTAACGACGAGACCGGCTTTTGCCATTCCGGTCGCCTGCCCGTCGTCGCCTCGGTATGCGCCCACCACGGTGAAGAACCGGTTATTTCCGGCCGCCGGGGGTCGGGGACTATCTTCTTCGGCAACTGCAATATGCGCTGCGTTTATTGCCAGAACCACCAGATAAGCCAGGACTGGCGGGGGCAGCGCTCTCAGGCGGTCGATTCCCAGCGACTGGCCGAATCCATGCTCTATCTCCAGGACGAGCTCGACTGCCATAATATCAACCTGGTCTCGCCCTCGCATTTTGTGCCTCAAATCATGCGGGCTTTGCTGACCGCGGTACCCGCCGGGCTGCATCTGCCCCTCGTCTATAATACCGCCAGCTATGACTCGGTGGCGTCATTAAGCGCTCTGGAAGGTGTCGTCAGCACTTACCTGGCTGACCTGCGTTATGCCTCTGAAACATGGGGACGGAAATATTCACGGGTTTCCGGTTACGTGGCCAGTTCCCGTGCCGCCATCCGGGAAATGCAGCGTCAGGTCGGCTATCTCCGGGTAGACGGCGAAGGTATTGCCTGGAAAGGGCTGATTATTCGCCACCTGATACTGCCCAACGGGCTGGCCGGTAGTCGTGAGTCGCTGTCCTGGTTGGTTGATGAAATATCGCCGGAGATTACGGTCAGTGTCATGTCGCAGTATTATCCGGCCCACCGCGCCCGGCAGACCCCGCTTATCTCCCGGCAAATATCAATTCCGGAATACACGGAAGTCCTGGAAATGCTGGACGATCTGGGTATTGAAAACGGATGGGTTCAGGACATGGACGCCCCAAAGAACTACCTGCCTGATTTCAGCCGCCGGGAACATCCCTTCGTTTAGGCGGTACCCGGGTGGAAGAAGGGCGCTGTTTCCGGTGCTTACTTGCCCTTGTTTTTCATCCAGGCAAAATCAGGCTTGTTGCCGTTAATTTTGTCTTTCTTGTTGACGTTCTCAATAAACGTCTTCAGGTCAATCGGTTTCTTTTCAGTCATCAGCCGGGTCCTTTACTCTTCTCTGAAGTCTTCACTCTTCTTTAGAGTCTTTAAAATCTTTAAGGTCTTCACTATTCTTTGAAGTCTTTTAAAAATTTTGAAGCATCCCTATTCTAGCATATTGGGGTATTCAAAGCCAGCTTCAGGTTTCAGGGTATGGTTTGATGGCCTTAACCCCGTTGCTTTCAATCCTGGCAAAATGCTAAACTGTTAGTTACATGGGCTGTACCGTTACTCAGGAGAGTTTCCATAGCCTCACTTCGTACTGGGCTGACTCCAGCCACCGCTTGAAGTGGGGCTCTGTTTTTGTCCTGCCTCCCTGGCTGGAGGTATGGTGGCGGGCGTTTCAGTCCGGTAGCCGGCTTTACCTCTCCGCCGTCCGGCAGGAGGCGGAAATCATCGGTATCGCCCCGCTCCACGTCAGGGAAAGAAAAGCCGCCTTTATCGGCAGCGCTGACGTCTGTGACTACCTGGATTTTATTATCGTCCCCGGGCAGGAAAAAGCCTTCTTTAACGCCCTGCTGGATGATTTAGTGGCGCAGGACGTTAAGCAGCTGAACCTGGACTCTTTAAGGCCTGATTCCGCGACCCTCGTCTACCTGGTGGAAATTGCCCGTCGGCGGGGTTACCTGGTTGAAACTGTTCAGGAAGACGTCTCCCTGGCCATGGAATTACCCGCCACCTGGGAAGACTACCTGGCGTCGCTGGCTAAAAAACAGCGCCACGAGGTAAGGCGCAAGCTCCGGCGTTTGCATGAAGCGGGCAATGCGGACTATCGCTGCCTTCAGGTTGAGCAATCGGAGACTGAAGGCCTGACAGACATGTTCCTGAGACTCTTCTCGCAGAGTCGGCAGGACAAGGCAAACTTCATGACTGCGCGGATGGAAAAGTTCTTCCGGTCGCTGGCGCTGGCGATGGCGGAAATAGGGATACTGCGGTACGGTATACTTGAATTGGACGCCTTACCAGTGGCGATGATAATGGCTTTCGACTATAATGAGACCAAGTATCTCTATAACAGCGCCTTTATGCCTCACTACGACTCGTTAAGCATCGGCCTGCTCTCTAAAGTCCTTAGCATCCGGGAAAGCATTAACGCCGGCCTGAAGCACTGGGACTTTCTGAAAGGGGCGGAAGACTACAAGTACCAGTTGGGCGGTCACGAGATACCTCTCATCAATTGCCGGATAACCTTGCGGTGATTTTATATTGAGACGGGGACGATGAAAAATAGCAAATCGGGAAGCAACGGCCGGCTCAGGATAGCCATGATTTGTGCCCACAGTTGCCCGGTGGGAAAGCTGGGGGCGAAAGATACCGGAGGCATGAGCGTTTACGTGCGGGAGCTGGCTCGTGAACTGGGCCGGAGTGGGCACGCCGTTGACGTTTATACGCGTGTTCACGATCCGAATGACGCCCAGATTATCCCCCTGGGAGATAATGCCCGTCTCATCCATCTCAAGGCCGGAGAGGATAGCGTTATCGACAAGCTGGACGTCTTTCCCCATCTCCCTGAATTCATCCGCCAGCTGGAAGACTTTCGGATACAGGAAGACCTACGGTATGACCTGATTTACAGCCATTACTGGCTCTCAGGGTGGGTGGGTAAAAAATTGCAGCGCTTGTGGGATGTCCCCCACCTGATAATGTTCCACACCCTCGGGGCGTTAAAAAATGCCATCGGCATTGGCGAAGGCGAACCCTGGATTCGCGTCGAGACGGAAAAATACCTTGCCCGCAGTTGCCATCGGGTAATCGTTGCCACCGAAAAAGAAAAACGGGATATCGCTTTTTACTATGGAACACCCGAAGAATCGATTGCCGTCATTCCCTGCGGCGTGAATCTGGAGCTTTTCCGCCCGTACCGGAAAGAAGAAGCCAAACAACAGTTGGGACTGGACGGAAAAGACCGCACCATCCTCTTTGTCGGGCGGATAGACCCGCTGAAAGGGATAGATAAGTTACTGTCCGCTCTGTCCCGGATGAGCATTCGAGACCGGCTTCGCCTCTTTATTATCGGCGGGGATGATAACAGCCGTCACGAAATAGACCGGCTGAAAAAACTGTCCCGGGACCTCGATATTCAGGAGCGAGTCACCTTTCTCGGCCTGATCAAACAATCGGAACTGCCCGTATACTACAACGCGGCCGACCTCTGCGTGGTACCTTCCTATTACGAGAGCTTCGGCCTGGTGGCCCTGGAGTCGCTCGCCTGCGGCACGCCGGTAGTCACCACCCGCGTCGGCGGTGCCGAAAGTATCATCCGGCAGGGCGACCTGGGTTATGTCGTCGACAGCAATAACCCGACTAAACTGGCGCAAAAGATGGAATTGCTGCTTAACCGACCCGAAGACGACGGCAGCCAGGCCGACGCCATGCGGACCATGGCTGAAAAATTCAGCTGGGCTAACGTCGCTCGTAAGTTAAGCCGGGAATGCCGGGCAGTCCGGAAAAGTTACTTCGCCTGAAAATCCGCTACCCGGTCGCCGGGCCTGCGTCATTGCCCGGATGACTCCCTTTTCAGAGCAGAACGGGGCTCAGCCGGGCCTAATCTATCGTTTTCTCATACCAGAGACTGCTCGCCCATTCCTTGAATCCGGCGGAACGGTAAAGGCTGAGGGCGCCGGAGTTATCGCTGTCCACGGTCAACTCAACGACATCCACCCCCCGGCTTTTCAGGTGGCTCAGCCCGCCAAAGAGCGCAATCCTGCCCAGTCCCCGGTGGCGGTAATCCCGGTCTACACCCAGCATGTGAATGCGTCCGGTTTTCCCCTCTTTACTGCCGGTGCCGTCCTCTATTTTTGTCCAGCAGTACCCGGCCGGCTTACCTGCGTCGTAAATGAGCAATACGTCCTCCGGCAAACTCCGGCCCTGGTCGAGGTGTTCGGCGATTTCCTGGGCGGTGTTCGGGTTATATTCCCAGTTGTCGGCAAAACTGCGGTTCTGGAGACGGGTCAGTTTTTCTTCATCACCCGGCTGCAGGTGCTCAACGGAATAAGCGCCGTCGGCGGCATCCGGAATCTTGACTTCGGCCAGGTATAGTTTCATTTCGAGGTATCGTTTCACCTGCCGGAAGCCAAGTTCGGGCAGTACGCGCCGGGCAGTCGCGTTTTCCTGCTTGACGTTAACGCGGGCTGCCTTTGCTCCCATCTCTTTCCCCCGGCGTATCGCCCGGTTAAAAAGCGGCTCTTCAGGTCCCTGCCCGCCGTGCTCCGGCAGGATGAAATAGTTCAGGATGACGCGGCCGGACGCCAGTTCCGGCACTATTTCGGTCACGCCGATAATCTCCCCGGAGGCTATCGCCACCAGCATGTCCTGTTCCGGATAATAGCCCGGCCGATGCCGAATTTCTCTTATCGCTTCGGGAGCGCGGCGCTCTCCGCCAGGGAGTGGCTGCGCTGCGGCGGTTTTGAATTTTACATAACTCTCGTAATCGGAAGGACGGTAGTTTCTGACTGTGTAAGGGGACGCGTTCATCGGTAACCTCAATGTCAAATTGTATCAGTTAGGGCGATGTTATACAATATTAGTAAGTTCAGAGAAAGGTGAGGAGATTGGCATGGCGGTTAAACAGGCACAGGTACTGGTGGTTACACCCCATCCGGACGATGCTGAATTTGGTGTCGCCGGTACGGTCGTCAAGTGGGTGAAAGAAGGTAAAGATGTCGTTTACGCCGTCTGCACCAATGGTAATAAGGGCTCCAGTGATATAAATATGAAACCGGAACGGCTGGCTGAAATCAGGGAACAGGAGCAGTTATGCGCCGCCGATTTACTCGGCGTGAGAGAAGTCGTCTTTATGCGCCAGGAAGACCAGGGATTGGAAGACACCCCCGAATTCAGGAAGGAAATCGTGCGCCTTATCAGGAAATACCGTCCGGACATCGTGGTCACTTCTGATCCGTACCGCCGGTATCTTTGGCATCGGGACCACCGGATAACCGGGCAGGTGGTGATGGACGCCGTCTTCCCGTATGCCCGGGACCTGCATGCCTACCCGGATTTAATGGAGGAAGGCCTTGAACCGCACAAGGTAAAAGAAGTCTGGCTCTGGACTATCATGGATGATATCAACCACCGCTCGGATATCACGGAAACTTTTGACGTCAAAGTTAAGGCGTTGCAGTGTCATGCCAGCCAGGTCGGCAACCATCGTGTTCCGGACCTTGAAGAGAGAATGAGGCAGTGGGCAAAAGATCGGGCGGAAGGGGAAGAATTTGAGCTGGCGGAGGCTTTCCATCGCGTGGAAATACTCTATTAATCCATGTCCATTATCAACTGGAAAGCCAGTTGACATCTCCGTGCATTCCGGGGGCGTGCTGCTTTGAAGAGAAGACGGCAAACGCCTCCCGCTCTTTTTTAAGCATCGTGGCCTCTCCGTGACCGGGGAATATCCGGGTGCTATCGTCAAGGGTCATAATCCGGTTCGTTATCGATTCTATTATCCGTTCGAAGTCAGCCGGCGTATCGGTTTTACCCGGGCCGCCGGGGAAGATGGTATCTCCTGATATCAGGTAGTCGCCGGTCTTGAAACAAAGGCTGCCCGGCGTGTGTCCCGGAGTGTGCAATACTTCCAGCCGGATATCACCGAAGGTTACCGTGTCGCCGCCGTCAAGCCTGATTTCCGGTGCCGCGGACAGTTGGCCGGCGTCGGCGGCATGAGCGGCCAGAGGAATCCCCAGTCCGGAACGTAACTGGGTGAGTGCCCCGGTGTGGTCCCAATGACTATGGGTCAGCAGAATATACTTTGGGTTGGTGCCCTTCAGGTTTTCCAGGATTTTTCCGGCTTCACCCGGGGCGTCCACCAGCACGCTGTCGCCGGTTTTCCGGCACGTCAGAATATAAGCGTTGGTTCCGAAACTGCCCAGCTGGAGCCGGTCTATCTTCAGGGTTTCATCTTCTGCCATGATAGTCATCGTCCGTGTCCCACAGCATACCTTATGCCGTGGTACCGGTCAATAGCCGCCGGCTATTTTAAGGTTAGCCCGGCCGAACTTCTGCCTCTCTTGCTGGCTGGCTCATTGACGGCCGGTGGCCGGCCGATTAAAATAGCATCAAGTGGCTGAAAAGGAGGACGGGATGAAACACATTTGGGCGCCGTGGCGCATCCGGTATATTCAGGCGGAAAAACCGGCCGGTTGCTTTCTGTGTGAAAAACCTGCCCGGGAGGATGATGCGGCCAGTTATATCTTGTTCCGGGGAGAGAAAAACTTCGTTATCCTGAACGCGTACCCTTATAATCCCGGCCACCTTTTAGTGGCTACTTATAGGCATGTCGCTGATCTGGAAAAACTGACCGCGGAGGAGCGGCACGAACAATTTGATATCGTCAGTCGCAGCACCGAAATCCTTCGCCGGATATATCATCCGGACGGATTCAATATCGGTATTAACCTGGGCCGGGCCGCCGGTGCCGGTCTTGAAGACCATGTGCACACCCACATCGTCCCCCGCTGGCAGGGTGATACCAATTTCATGGCCGTCGCTGCCGATGTCCGGGTGCTGCCTGATGCCCTGGCGGCGGTCTATCAGAAACTGGCCGGCGAGTTTTGAACCGGGCTTTGGAGGCGGTTAGTTGCTGCTCGAATTAAGAGTCAAGAACCTGGGCATTATTGACCGGATTAGCTGGACGCCGGGTCGCGGGTTGAACGTGATTACCGGCGAAACCGGCGCCGGCAAGTCCCTGGTTATCGATGCCGTGGAAACACTGCTGGGCGGCCGGGTGAGCGATGATAATATCCGCTCCGGCGCTGACACGGCGGAGATTGAGGGCATCTTCAGCCTGCCCCGGGGCAATGACCTGCCGGCGTTACGGGCGCTCCTGGCGGAAAAGGGACTGGAGGCGGAAGATGACACTTTAATCCTGCACTGTGAAATACGCCGGCCGGGACGCAGCCTGGTGCGGGCTAATGGCCGGACGGTTCCCCGGGGAACTCTGCGGCAGTTGGAACGCTACCTCCTCGATATTCACGGCCAGAGTGAGCATCTGTCACTGCTCGACCGTAAATCTCATCTAGATATTTTGGACGCCTACGCCCATACCATCGACCGGCGGCAGGAATTCGGCGCCCGGGCGGCCGAACTCAATAAAGCGGAACAAGAGTTAACAAAAATGGCCGCTGAGGAAAAAGACCTTACCCATCGGGAAGAGTTCCTGCGCTTTCAACTCGACGAGATAACGCGGGCAAAATTGCAGGCCGGTGAAGATGTCGAACTGGAAAGGGAACGTAATATCCTGGCCTCATGCGAGCAATTGAAAGCGTTTTCCTATGAGGCTTATCAGGCGCTCTCCGGAGAAGACGGCTCATCCGATTCCGTCTCGGCCGGCGACCGGCTGGCTGAAGCCGTCCTGGCCATGAAAAAACTGGTCAACCTTGACCCCGCCCTCAAACCGCAGCTCGACTCTCTGGAAGAAACCGCCCTCAGCCTCAATGAATTTAGCCGAAATGTTCGTGATTACGCCGACCGACTGGAAAATGACCCCGGGCGTCTGGAAGAAGTGGAAACGCGCCTGGAACTGATTCGGGACCTGAAAAGGAAATACGGGTCGGACATTTCTGAAATACTGGCCTACCTGAGCCGGGCGGAAATGGACCTGGCCGGGCTTTCCCGTTCCTCGGAAAGGCGGTCGGAACTGGAGACGATGCTTCCTCGCCTGAAAGAGGCAATGGGCAAGGCCGCCGCCGAACTTTCCAGCCGGCGTCTTAAAGCGGCCGGTAAGCTGGTCGCCGAGGTTAAACAGGAACTTCAGGATTTGAGTATGGCGCAGGTCGAGTTTGAAGTCTCCATCACCCGCGTACCCTCTGAAGAAGGCATTCCCCTGCCCGGTGGAGAGATATGCGCCTTTCATAATGACGGCATCGATATTGTCGAGTTCATGGCGGCCACTAATCCCGGGGAACCTCTGAAACCGCTGGCCGGGATTGCCTCCACCGGCGAAATCTCCCGTTTTATGCTGGCCTTGAAAGGGGCGCTCTCGGCCACGGACCGGGTTCCGGTGCTCGTTTTCGATGAAATAGATATCGGCGTCGGCGGTAGAAGCGGTGACATCATCGGTAAAAAACTCTGGAATCTGGCGCGGGACAGGCAGGTGATTTGCGTTACCCATCTGCCTCAGATAGCCGCTTTTGCAGATGCCCATTTCAGTGTTGCCAAAGAAGTTTCCGGTGATCGTACTTCCAGCCGCCTGGAGACGCTCAACGGCGATTCGCGGGTTCGGGAACTGGCGGCCATGCTCGCCGGGCCTCAGTACACCGGGACGGCGCTGGATGGCGCCAGTGAACTGATACGGCAAGCGGCCGTCTGGAAAGAAAACCGCCGCTCGTCCTGAACTCCGGGACAGGCTGATAGCGGGTATTACTGGCGCCGCAGGGTTACGAGGAGGGTAATTATCAACCCGATGACCGCGAATATGCCCAGTATCATCCTCCAGTCGGAAAAGAAGCCTCCTTCAGATGATGGTATCGGTTTGGGTGTTGGGGATGGTATCTCTACGGCACTGATGCTGACCGGGAAAGTAAATACTTGTAAATTTGCGGCGTTTTCGTTGTCTTCGAAATAATAGCCGATCTCTCCGAAGATGTCGAAATTACCTGCCTGGTCAGACCTGAGGCGGATTTCTATCTGTCGCATATCTCCCGGCGCTACGTCGTAGACGGCGGTGTACTGCTCGTCGTCACCTTCGGTAAAATTATCCGAAGTAAGACTCAATCCGGCGGGAAGCGAAAGTACCATCTTAACCGTCATTGCCGGATTGCCGACGAGGTTACTGGCGGAGATGCCGAGGACTATATCCTGACCGGTGGTTACCTCCGGGTTTTGAATATCCAGGAAAACACTGTCTTCGGGTGGTCTTGGCGTCGGTGGCGGTGGCGCTGTGGATGATTCGGGATCGGTTATCGGCGGCGGCAGGACGTTCAGTGCCACCAGTTTTTTGTTATTAGTCTCGTTGCTCTCGGCAATAGATTGGCCACTGTCGGCGACGGCTTCGAGGGCGAAGTCGCCTTCCCAGGCGGTGACGGTAAAAGTCTCCGTTGAAACGGCGTCGGGGTCAATCTCCGGGACGTTTTTAATGGCAATTGGCGAGCCGTTGTTGTACAGTCGGACGAGTGTCGGCGCCGCCAAACCACCGCCTATATTTTTGATCGTCACCAGGACGGTTATGTTATCACCCTCCATCGGTTCTTCCGGTGACACGGTCATCTCTTCGATGACCAGGTCGGGAGGCGGGATGGAAAAGATTATCGTCTTCTGGTTATTAGTCTCGTCCGTCTCGATAATACTGGCGCTCGGGTCCACTATCGCTTTAATTTCATGGGCGCCGTCCTGGCTCGTCCAGGTAAAAGTCTTGCTAACGGTCGCCGCCGCGTCAATCTCCGGGAGTTCCTGGTAACCCAGAGAAGAGTCGTCAACGTAGAAATAAACACGGGAAGTTCCGGTCTTCAGGTTGCCCCGGTTCTGCACGGTCACGGTGAAATCTACCGTCTTCCCGGCTGACGCTTCGGTCAGGGATGGGTTTATGGTTTCGATCGTAAGGTCGGGTGCCCGGGGCGTTATGCTCACCACTTTTTCGTTATTGTCTTCACTGTCCTCGGTTACTTTCTCGTTGGCATCAGCCACGGCCCTGATTTCATGCTGACCTAACACGGCCGTCCAGCTGAAGGTCTTGCTCTGGGTATCCCCGGCGTCTATCGGATTAACCGCGATGGAAGGCATGAGTTCGCCGTCAAAGTAGTATCCCACTCGTGAAAAATCAGCCCGACCGCTCCCCCGGTTCTTGATTGATATGGTAAAAGTGACCGTCTCGCCGATAGCCGGACTGGCCGGCAGCCAGGTGATATCCTCGATGATGAGGTCGGCAAAAGAAGCCCCGGAAAAAATGACCGATTGCTCGTTGTTATTCTCGTCGATTTCCATGACCTGGTCGGTTTTATCGGCCACCGCTTTAATGGTGTGCGTCCCGGACACGGCTTCCCAGGTAAAGGTCTGGGTTGACGTGCTCTCTCCGTCAATGGATGAAATTAGACGGTTGCCCTGTGGTGAACTGTCAATGTAGAGATAGACGCGGGAAGCGCCTGCCCGGCCGCTGCCCTGGTTCCTCACCGGTACGCTGAAGGTGACCGTTTCGCCTATCGATGGGGTGGTCGGCGACCAGGTTATGGCGCCGATTGTCAGGTCGGGAACAAGCGGCGCGAAAAGCACCGTCGTCTGGTTGTTGTCCTCGTTATCCTCAAAAACCCTCTCCAGAGAGTCGGTAACGGCTTTTATTTCGTGGACGCCCGATTTGGCAATCCAGGAGAATGTCTTATTATCGGTGACCCCGGCGTCTATCGGATCAACCGGCATGGAATCAATATAACCACCGTCGATGTAGTAGTCCAGGGTGCTGTAATCGGCACGGCCGTCGCCCTGGTTCTTGATGTATATCGTGAAAGTCACGTTTTCGCTTTCGGACGGACTTGCCGGGGACCACTCTATCGTCTCGATGACAAGGTCGGGAGACAGCGTGAAAAAAGTGAGCGCCTTCTCGTTATTGCTCTCGCTGCCTTCCCTGATGAAATCAAACTCATCGACAATCGCCCTGAGTTCATGACTGCCCGCCCGTGCCAGCCAGTTGAAAGTCTGGTTGGACGTGGCGCCGGCATCCAGTCTGGGTACTTCCCGGTTGCCGCGGGAAGCGCCGTCAAGGTAAAAATAGACAATGGAAGTATTGACCGGTTCGGTGCCCTGGTTCTTCACCGAGATATTGAAAGCGATGTTATCGCCCCGGGAGGGATTTTCCGGTGTCCAGGTTATCTCTTCAACAATCAGATCGGGAGCCATCGCCGAAAAATAGAAAGTAGCCTGGTTGTTTGCCTCGTCACTTTCCGTTACGGCGCCGTCGGCATCGGCCACCGCTCTCACGGTGTGCTGGCCGGCGGTGGCTTGCCAGGTAAAGGCTCCGGATTCGGCGGCGCCCGTCCCCAGGGGGGAGACCGAATTTGCCGTCACGTAGGCATCATCGATGTAATAAGCGACCCTCGAAGTGCCCGCCGGGTCACTTCCCAGGTTCCTTACCGTCACCGTGAAAGTTACCGTATCGCCCATTGACGGGTTTTCCGGTGACCAGCTGATACTTTCGACTACCAGGTCGGGGGATGAAGCTGCCTGGACGGTACGGGTGAGAGCCGTTTCCGGCGGGTGCGCCTGGTCACCGGCGGGAACCGGTACTGTCGGGTACCCCGCGATGACTAACAGTGCTGCGATAACGGCTGTCCTGATAATCCTTTTCATTGGCTTTGGCCATGACCCCGGTCAAACTGGTTACCAGTCGGCCGTGCTTCGTCCTGGCCCATCCTCACTTTTGTCGTACCCGCTTATTTTAACAGCTTCCCGGGGGAATAAGATATATCGCAAAAGTACCGGTACTTTAGTGCCGGGCAGCGGGATTATCCGGGCCGGGTATCATTGGCCGTCAGTGCAGCAGGTTATAGGCGTTGGTCTGGCACATCATCTTGATGTGCTCGTCCGGAATCCCGCTTTGCAGGCAACCCAGGATGAGCATTCTCAGGCTGTCGACAGGGTGCGGGTTGGCGATGTGCCCGCAATCGGAGCCGAAGACGATTCTCTCCGGGCCGACGGCTTTATAAACAGCCATGACATCGTCCATGGTGTAGAGGCGGCCAATGTCCAGCGCGTAGATTCCCAGGTAAGCGCCCAGATCGGCGAACGTCCGGCACTGCTCCGGTGTCAGCCAGGTCAGGGAGTAGTTGATATGGTTGATTTCAATCCGTTTCACACCCAGCTTCACCGCTTCTCTGACCACCATCAGTCTCTCCCGGGTGCTCTGATGTCCCACTCCCAGCACCATGTCCGTCTCCGCTATCAGCGCCAGGATTTCCTTCATCGCCGGAACCACGTTGTCGTTTTCGTCGAGCAGGTCAATGCCCTGGCCTTCGCCGTGTCCCACCAGCCGGCGGTGATGGCTGGCGTCCATGCTTGGCAGCCAGACGTACTTCCCGCCGATGCGGTAAGCGGCGATAACCGCGTCCGGGTTCAGCCCGCCGACCGCGTAATTAAGGCATACCCCGCCGAAAAGCTCTATTTTCTTCTTGTTGTGTTCTTCAGCCCACCGGTCGACTACCGTCTGCACCAGTTTTATGGAGCGGACGCTGGCCGTGTGCATATCTTTAGCCACGAAGCCGGCCAACCCCTGGTGGCAGTACTGGATGGCAAACTCCAGCTCGTCATACAGCCGCTCGGTGTGTACTGAAGGGCCGGTATGCAGGTGAACGTCATAGACCCCTCTGAGGAGATCCCACATTCTTTCGTTGTCGAAGACTTTAGTTTTAAGTCGGGCTTTTTTGCCTTCCACCGACTCATCCAGAGGGTCATAAAATGAAATGGCGGCGGTGTCCTCTCCCTTGACCACGGCGGCGAGTTGCTCCATTTTCTGCTGGATTTCCGGACTTAAAGACGCCTCGAAGATTTCCTCTTTCATGGTACGTCCTCCTTTTGGTCCTTATCCTTCTTTACGAAAGTAACGAAAGAGGGTATTTACCGTATTCTCTTATCGTTTTCACCATCGCTGCGTAATTTTCCGGGATAACCCCGGAATGGACGGAGTTACTGGACATGCAGATCAGCCCCCCGCCCTTACCCGCTTTCCGGATAACTTCTTTCGTCTCCGCCTGCACTTCCTCGATGCTGCCGCTCACCAGGCTGAAGGCGCAGCTGACATTACCGCACAGGCAGACTCTGTCTCCGAAGGTGGCTTTGGCTTCGGCCATGTCCATTCCCGCCATCGGGTCGATAGGGTGCAGTCCGTCGATGCCGGTATCGAGCAGGATATCATATATCGGCCAGATGTTGCCGTCGGTATGCTTGATGCAGGGCACTCCTCGACTGTGCGCGTATTCAACCAGTTTTTTTACCGGAGGCGCCAGGAACCGCTCCGTATGCTTGCGGGATACCATCGGTTTTTCCGTCATTGCCCAGTCTCCGTTTATCCACAGGATATCCGCGCCGACGTCGATGCAGTTCTTGACATAACGTAACTGGTAGTCGAGCAGTATCTCGTGCGCCCGGTCGACGAAGTCGGGGTTCTTGACCATGGCGCGGAAATAGCCCACGTCCCCCAGGAAATTCTCCCTGCCGATGGCGAAAATATCGGCCACGGAGGCGATGACGGCTCTCTTCCCCTTGAACCTCTTGACCAGTTGTTCCAGGAATTTATATCTCCAGGGCAGGTCGGGGTCGGGTGCCACGTACGTTTCAAGGTCTTTCTCTGACGCTATCGCCGGGGAGAAGGGAACCGGCATCTCTTCCGCCGTGTAGCGCACCAGTCCACCCCACTGGTCACGCTTGATTCGCTTGCTTTCATCCACTGTCTCGTAGCTCCAGGCGGACAACCGGTCGTGGAACCGGACGGCATCCAGATCCATGTAATCGATAAAGTCTTCCAGGGAGGCGCCGGGTAATATTCCCTCCCTTACTTTCTCGCAGACCAGGTCATAGTGCGGCACCATGTCCGGCTCTTTAAGTTTGAGTACGGTTAGCATTCGCTCCAGTCCGGTCATTGTTTTCATCTTTTCCTCTCTCCGGTTAGGCTTTACCCAGCAGGGTGGCCGCGGCCTGGCTGGTGCTGGGGCCGTCCTTGGCGTAGGCGTCGGCTCCTATCTGCTCCACCCACTCCCGGGTTACCGGCGCTCCGCCCACCATTATCTTGATTTTATCTCTCAATCCGGCTTCGGTCAGCGCTTCGATTGTTCTGGCGGCGTTGGGCATGGTCATCGTCAGCAGAGAAGACATGCCGAGCACCTGGTAGTCGCCGGTCTTCACCGCCGCGCAAAACTCCTCCGGTGATATGTCAACGCCCAGGTCGGTAACTTCCCACCCGTTCCCCCGCAGCATCATCACCACGATGTTCTTACCCAGGTCGTGCACGTCACCCTGCACCGTCCCGATGAGAAACTTCCCCATCGGCGGAATGCCGGCTTCCAGCAGCAGCGGCTCGACCAGTTCCAGCGCCGTGGTTACCGCCTCGCCGGATACGATTAACTCGGGCAGGAAATACTCGCCGCCGGCGAAAAGTTCGCCGACCTGCCGGAGGCCCGGAATCAGGCCCTTATCCAGTATCTCGGCGGCGGAAACTCCTTCCCCGATGGCTTGCTCGGTAAGTCTCACCGCTGCCTCGCCGTCTCCGTCGATAACCGCTCTGTTTAACTCTTCGAAGTGGACCACGTCGCCTCCTTTTCTCGCCTCATACTCCGGCAGTGCTTATTTTGGTGCCTGCATCAGCTCTATGGAGATGCCGTCCGGGCCTCTTAGAAAGCAGACTCCCCAGCCCCACCCGGCAACACTCTGTCCGTCCCAGCAGGGCGGATTGACCAGGGTTATTCCTTCGACGGCAAGGTCCTGTCGTATCTTTTCAATGTCGTCCACGACGAAGGAGATATGGGCAACACCGGGGTTGCACGTCTTGAGGTCAATCTTTTTCCCCTTTGGCGCCAGATACTCGATTAATTCGATGTTGTTGCCATCGGGGACTTTCACTACGGAAAGGCGTAAAGAGACCCCCTCTATCCCCAGTATCGTCGCCCCGCGTTCACCGCCGGTCTCTCTCGGTGGGCTTGCTTCCAAACCCAGCAGGTCGCAGAAAAAATGAAGTGATTCGTCAAGGTTGCTCACCGTATAGCTGAAATGCTGGACTTCTTTTATCATACTTCACTCCTCCCTGGTGAGCGTTAGGCAATACGGGCAAACTTTTGCACGGTGCGGGAGCCCTTGTCCACCTTGGCGAAAGTCTGGGAAACTTCTCCCACGTAGAGGTCGCCGCGTGAGTCCACGGCGATGGCGTGCGGGGCGTGGAAGAGGGCTTTTTCTCCTTCTTTTTCCAGGTCGCTGCCCCAGCGGGCGAGCAGTTTGCCGTCGATGCTGAAAATACTTATTCGTTGCGTCAACTCGGAAACGTAAACCGTCTCCTCTTCGTCGATGTAGACGTCGGTCGGCCGTTTCAGGTCGGTCCACTCGGCCAGGAACTGGCCGTCGCCGCTGAAAATCTGGAGGCGGTTATTCTCCCGGTCCGGCACCCATACCCTGCCCTGCCTGTCCACCCATACCGAATGCGGCAGACAGAACTGCCCCGGGGCGTCCCCCGGTTCTCCCCAGGATAAAACCAGTTCGCCGTCCGCCGTGAAGCGGTGCACCCTGGCGTTACCGTACCCGTCGGCGATGTAGATATCGCCGGAGGCGGACAGCGCCACACCGGTCGGCCGGTTAAACGGCGGGCCGCCCCGTTTTATAGAAGGCAGACAGGCCGTCAGGCTGGAGCCGGGAGTATGGACAAAGCCGGTATCGGAAGGCTGGTCCTTGCTGCCCATTTCCATGAGCAGCTTCCCTTCGGGAGTAAACTTCCCGACGATGTGGTGACCGTCATCAGTGCAGAAGACGGAACCGTCCGGGGCGGTGCAGCTCCCGTGGGCGCGCTGGAAATAGCCATGCCCCCACGACGTTATCAGGCTTCCGTCCCGGTCGAAGACCATCACCGGGTTTTCGCTCCGGTTAAGTACGTACACCCTGTCCTGTGAGTCTACGGAAAGCCCGCAGACGTCCCGGAAAGAGCCTCCCCCCGGGTATACCGCCCATTCATCCACCAGTTCATATCGGTATTTATCGCTGCCGTAGATCATCTGCCGGAGCCTCCTATACTTTCGCTCTTACCGCCGCCGGGGGCGGTCTCTTAACATCGGTTATTTAACTGATAGCCTCACGGAACTTCTTGAGCTTGGCTTGAAACACGGGCCGGTCCCAGACCTCCGGGTTAACCAGGGTCGATGGCTTCTCGCCGCGCATCATCTTCTCAATCTGCTCGACGATAACCTGCCACATGGTGAGATAGAACTCGTCGGTGAGGGCAATGGAGTGGGGGGTGAGAATCGCGTTTTCCATTTTGAACAGCGGGTTGTCCGCCGCAGGGGGTTCCTGGTCAAAGACGTCGATGCCGGCGCCGGCAATCCAGTCCTCTTCCAGTGCCTTCAGCAGTGCCGCCTCATCGATAACCGGGCCGCGGGAGGTATTAATTATAAAGGCGGTCGGCTTCATCTTCCGCAGTTCCTTTTCCCCGATAAGGTGTCGTGTCTTCTCGTTCAAAGGACAGCTGATACTGACATAGTCGGATTGCGCCAGCACCTCGTCCATGCTCACCAGTTCGACGCCGATATCCTTCACCGCTTCCGGAGACAGGAAAGGGTCGTAGGCGATGTGTTTCATGCCGAACGGCTTGGCCAGGTTGAACAGGTCGAAGCCGATATTACCCACTCCGATAGAGCCGAGTGTCCGTCCGCTCAGTCCCTGCCCCGGATATTTTTCCCGGCCTTCCTCCCATTTACCGGCTCTGATTACCTTGTCCTTGATGCGCAGACGGGTGCTCAGGGCGAGGATAAAGGCCATGATACCGGTGGCTACCGGCCGCCGCACCGCCGCCGGGCAGATGAAGAGCGCCACGTCGTTATCCGTGCAGGCGGGAACGTCCACCATGTCGTAGCCCACCCCGCCGCGGTGGAGGGACAGCAGCTGGTCGTTGCCGGCCAGCGTCTTTTTTGTCCAGTACGGAGCAAAGGTGATTACCATGTCGGCATTCCGGGCATACTCCGGGCTCACTTCCTGGGCGTATTCCGGGAACATCTCCCACTCCAGTCCGGATACGTCATCCAGCAGTTTCGGTCCCGGACCGGGGCTGATTGATACTCCGTTTTCGTCAAAAAGGTCTCTGGTAATGCCGATTCTGGCTTTTCTGCCCATAAGTTATTGCCTCCTTTTTATTCCGCATGGATTATAGCATAAACCAGATTGGGAATGCTCGCTTGACAGGCATATTTTAAGCGGCGTACAATCCTGCTTGGAGAAGCCGGCAGCGCCTCTTTTCCGGCGGCCGTTTCGGACGCCGCCGGGCGCGTTGTAATTCTGGAATCAGGAGTATGACTCATGAAAATCATTGACGTAAAATTATCCGATCCCGTCTATATCCCTTTCCGGCAAATGACCGATGCCATCAACACCCTGCCCACCGCCATGACTTACTCGTTCCTTCGCCTGCTCACCGACGAAGGGGTGACCGGGCTGAGTATAACCGAAGGCGGGGCGTTGAACCGGGTACTCATTGAAGGGTCCCTTAAACCCTGCCTTATCGGCGAAGACCCCCTTAATAACGAGCGGATATGGGAGAAGATGTACTGGGCCAGCCTGCAGTATGGCCGGAGAGGCGCCCCCATTTCAGCGCTGAGCGCTCTGGACATTGCCGTCTGGGACCTGAAAGGCAAAATCCTCGGCCAGCCGGTGCACCGGCTGCTCGGCGGGCACCGGGACACCGTTGCCTCCTACGGGAGCGGCGTGAACCTCAACTACACCGACGAAGAGCTGGTCAAAGAAATGACCGCCTACGTCACCGGTGGTTTCCGGATGGTGAAGATGAAGATTGGTAAAAGAGAACCCGCCGACGACCTGAGGAGGGTCAAGCTGGTGCGGCAGGCAATCGGGCCTGATATCGACCTGGCGGTGGACGTGAACAACGGCTGGAGTCTCCAGACGGCAATAAGAATGGCTCACCGGCTCGAAGAATACGACATCTACTGGCTTGAGGAGCCCATTCTGGCCGACGAGATTGACAATCTGGCCAGGCTTGCCCGCGCCACCAGTATCCCCATTGCCGTCGGCGAAAACCACTACACCAAATGGGAATTCAAGGAGCTTATGGAGCAGGGCGCTATGGCCGTCGTCCAGGCTGACGTCGGCAAGTGCGGCGGCGTCACCGAGTATATCAAGATTGCCGCCCTGGCGGACGCCTACGGACTGCCGGTTTGCCCCCACCATACCGAGTATATCGACGCCCCGCTGGTGGCGGCCATTCCCAACGGCCTCTTCCACGAGTATATTCACGAGTGGTTTGTCCCCATGGGGCGCATCTTTGTCGATCCGATAAAGCCGGCTAACGGCCAGGTTTCCCCTCTCGACAAACCCGGTTTCGGCATCGAACTGAACGAGGACGCCATCGAGGAACTGAAGGTGAAACCGGCCGCGGAGAAACTCAGCCACACGGTGAAAAAAGGCTGGCGCTGGCCGCCATATTTATAAAATTTATAAAAATTGTATAAAGCGGGTCGGCTCCGTTCGCTTTTTTTACCGACTGATGCGCAGGCTGCCGCTGGCAATCAGGTTTTCCACTTCCTGCCGCGTTGACCAGTTAACGTCGCTCGGAATAGAGTGTTTCAATGCCGAGAAAGCGTTGCCGAACTGCAGCCCCTTGGCCACGCCGCCGCTAAGATACCCGTAGATGAACCCCGCCGAGAACGAGTCGCCGGCGCCCACCCGGTCTACAATCTCCACTTCGTAGGTACGGTCGTCGTATATCTTTCCCTCGGAGCAGGCGATGGCCGTCCACCGGTTGCGCCAGACGGAAATATCTTCCCGCAGGGTGATGCAGACCACCTCGAAGTTAAACTTTTCCTCCAGTTTCCTGGCCACTTCATGGTAGCTGTCGGCGCTGACCCCGAGCACTTTCCGCGTGTCCTCTTCCGTTGAAATCAGGACATCCACGTACTCCATCAGCGGTATCTGGCATTTCATGGCCTCTTCCGTCGTCCAGAGTTTGGCGCGGTAGTTGAGGTCATAGCTTACCCGGCAGCCCAGTTTCTTGGCCGTCCGCAATGCCTCGGCGGTCACCTGTGCCGCGCTTTGGCTCAGCCCCGGGGAAATGCCGCTGGTGTGAAACCACCGGGCGCCTTCCAGCACCTTTTCCCAGTCCACTTCCCCCGGCTTAATCCGGCTTATCGCCGTGTTGGCCCGGTCGTAAAGGACGCTGCTCGCCCTCGGTGCCGCCCCGAATTCGACGAAATAGACTCCCACCCGGTCCTCTTTTGTCCAGACGATGTGTGACGTATCCACGCCCTGCTCGCGCGCCTTGTTGCGTATCATCGCCCCCAGGGCATTCTCCGTCAGCCGTGAAACCCAGGCGGTGCTCAGCCCCAGCCGGCTCAGGTCGGCGGCCACGTTCCACTCGGCCCCGCCGATATTTACGTCCAGCTGATTGGTCTGCTCCAGCCGGGCGAAATGCGGCGGCGACAGCCGTACCATCGTCTCACCAAAGGTTACTACTTCTGCCATCGCTGTTTTCCTCCCGGCGGTTGTTTAACCGGCCCTGGCCAGTTTGACCGCCTCGATAAACCGTTTCGCTTTTTCCGTAATCAGATCGTATCTGCCCTCATTCAACGCCGCTTTATCCACCAGTGAGGTGCCCACCGCCACCGCCACCGCGCCCGCCCTGATAAAGTCCGGCGTGTTCTCCAGGGACACCCCTCCCGTCGGCGTCAGGTTTATCTGGGGTAACGGACCTCTTATGTCTTTGAGATACTGCGGCCCGCCCATCGTCGCCGGAAATACCTTGACGATATCGGCGCCGGCTTCCCAGGCGGTCAATATCTCGGTGGGAGTGAAAGCGCCCGCGATGACGATCTTGCTGTAGCGCCGGCACATTTCGATCACCCTTAAATTGAGCGTCGGCGTGACGATAAACTCGGCGCCGGCCAGGATTACCGCCCGTGCCGTTTCCGGGTCGAGCACCGTTCCTGCCCCCACCAGCACCTCGTCTTTCATGGCGCTCTTGAATTCCTTGATAACGTCGATCGCTCCGGGAACGGTCATGGTAACCTCGATCGGCTTAATGCCTCCCCGGGCGATTGCCCCGCAGACCTCCATCGCCTGCCGGGCGCTCTCCACCCTCACTATCGCCACTACCCCGCCGTCAATCATTTCCTGCAGCATGCTTGTTTTTTGGCTCATCGCTTACCTCCCCTTCTAGGCTGGAACGTTTTCCCGTTAA
>CBDUSH010000005.1:0-28968 GCA_965369965.1 uncultured bacterium
TCTTCCGGCCCCTTATTCAGGGAAAGTTTCTCCATGGGACACATTCCGGCGCCGTCAGCCCTCTGGATGCAAGAGACGATTTCCGTAATATGATGTTTGACGCCGTGTTTATCAAGGGTTTCGACGGCAAGCTGGCTGCCCATCGGGCTGAATACCTGGCGGCCGCCCGCTTTCACCGAAAGAAGCGCGGCGGCATTGCCGGTGATTTTATCGAATATCACCACTTCCCGGGGAGAGACCGCCGATTGCCCGATGTACTCCATTAAAGGCAGCAGCCGGTCTTTTTCCGAAGAGAAGACCAGCCGCTCACCTTCATAAACCTGAAGGGTATCGCCGCTCCGCAGAAAGGCGTTAAAACTGTCTTGGTACATTTCGAGTCTTTATTTTGCGGAGGTCCTGGCCATCAGCCGGCCCACCATCCAGACGATGAACGGTATTGAGGCCAGCTGGATTACGAGACCCGGCCACCCTAGTTTAACGGCTGCCCAGGCGGCCATGAAAGGACTTGCTTCCGGACCGAGAGGACTGAAAACCCGGCCGATAACCACATATACCGCCAGCACTGCCAGCAACATGGCCAGGCGGCCGGCAACCATGGCGCCCAGTAACGCCCAGGAAATCCGTAAATTAAATTTTTCCCGCAGCAGTCCGGCGACCATGCCATAGACCGAAAGTTCGATGACTATCTGCGGTAATACCGCTACCGCCGGCATCCCGGAGAGGGTATAGCTGGCCAGCGGGGTAAGTACGCCGACAATCAGGCCGGCGCGCCAGCCAAACACCAGACCGGCAGTCAGGACGAAGATGTGCATGGGCAGAAAGGTGGGGCCAGCCAGGTGAAACTGGTGAAAGGCCCACGGGGTCAGTACGCTCAGGGAAACGAAGACAAGCGTCAGTACGTAGCTGCGTACGTCGGTGTACTTCAACACCATTTCGGGCAGACGGGTTCTGGCAACGGCAATACTACTAGTCATCTTAACCTCCTTGCATTTTGAAAACAGGCCCGGTTTCTCTGGTCGATTACTGGTCACTGTATAGGTATATGATAGAACCTCTTTCCGCGCCTGTCAAACCGCCCTGAAATGAGCATTGTTTGCCCCAGGGGAATCCGTGAAACATCCATCCCGGTCCGGTTGACATTATCCGTAGCGGGTAGTAGCATCTTTAGGGGTAATAACGATAAATGCCCGATATCCTTCCCGGTACTCAACCGGCCCGACGGTATCATCTTACCTTAAGCCCCTGTTATCAGGTGGTATCTCGGCGGGAAGTGACGCGCAGTCACTTATCAACACTTAGAAATAATATTAGGAGGAACACGTGAAAAAAATCGGATTCATCGGCTGCGGCCTGATGGGCAAGTCAATGGCCTTGAACCTGGTCAAAGCAGGATACCCTGTCACCGTCTATGACTTAAAGCCGGAGCCGGTTGCGGAGCTGGTAGCCGCGGGCGCCACCACCGCCGATTCCCCCCGGAAAGTAGCCGAAAAATCAGAGGTTGTCATCACCATGCTGACTTCATCACCGCACGTCGAACAGGTGATGTTCGGAGCGGAAGGCGTTCTGGAAGGACTGTCAGCGGGCGGCAACATCATTGACATGAGCACCATTGACCCCATCGTGACGCGCCAGGTAGCCGCCGCCGCCGCCGAAAAGGGGATTAAGATGCTGGACGCGCCGGTAAGCGGCGCCCCCCTGAAAGCGGCTGACGGCACGCTTTCCATCATGGTGGGCGGCCAGAAAGAAGTTTTTGAGGAATGCCTGGAGATTCTACAGGTGATGGGCGAAAAAATCGTCCATGCCGGCGACATCGGCATGGGGGAAGTGGTCAAGCTGGCCAACAACCTGGTGGGCGCCATTTGCGGTATCGCCGTCAGTGAGGGTTTCCTCTTCGGCACCCGGCTGGGCGCCGACCCAAAGACGCTTTTCGAAGTTATCAGCGCCAGCGCCGGAAATTGCTGGTTCCTGCAGACCAGAGTCCCCTACCCCGACGTAATACCGGAAAGTCCGGCCAATAATGACTTCGCACCCGGCTTTACCATTGATTTGATGGCCAAAGACCTCGGCCTTATCCTCTCCGCCGCGGACGCCACCAAGACTCCCCTGCCCGTCGGCAGTCTCACCCAGCAGCTCTTGCTGGCCGCCAAAGCCAGCGGACTGGGACAGAAAGACTGGTCGGTGGTGAGCAAAATCGTCCGCCGGCTGGCCGGAGAAGATGTCTGAGAACGTTTCATCATACCCGGGGTGATTTGCCGTCCCGGCGTTAGTGAGGCGGTTGATACCGGTAGTGAATATACTTATAGAGAGAAAGAGGGGGTAAACCATGGGAGACCGTTTAAAAGAGAAAGTAGCCATCGTCACCGGCGCCGGCACGGTACTGGCCGGTCTGGGTAACGGCAAAGCGACAGCCATTGTTTTTGCCCGGGAGGGAGCCAGGGTGATGGCGGTAGATTATAATCTCGAAGCCGCCGAAGAAACCAGACGCGTTATCGACGAAGAGGGCGGCGAGTGTATCACCTTCAAGGCGGATGTTTCCCGGGCCGATGAGTGCCGGAGCATGATCGAAACCTGCGTCAAGACCTTTGGCCGGGTTGACATCGTACACAACAACGTCGGCATCGGGCAGTGGGGCGGGCCGGTGGAGACCACCGAAGAGACGTGGGACAAGGTGATGACGGTGAACGTAAAAAGCATGTTTCTGACCTGCAAGTACGTCCTTCCCTACATGGAAAAACAGGGGAGCGGCACTATCATTAACATCGCCTCCGTCGCCGCCATCCGGAGCACCCTGCCCAATATCGCCTACGCCGCCTCCAAGGCGGCGGTGGTCGGCCTTACCCGTGATGTTGCCATCCAGTACGCGGAAAAAGGCATCCGGGTCAACGCCATCCTGCCGGGCCTGATGAAAACACCCCAGGCCGAATACTATAACAAGGACGCCTGGGCGGGTGGTGATATCGACGAGATGTGGCGCCGCCGCGATTCGATGGTACCGATGAAGCGGCAGGGTCAGGGGTGGGATACCGCCAGCGCCGCCCTGTTCCTGGCTTCCGACGACTCGCAGTACATCACAGGGCAGACCATAATCGTGGACGGTGGTATCAGCAATACCATGAGGTCCTGGTAAGCCGGGGGACCAGTCTCAATATTTTGAGGCGCCTTCTTCCTCCATCTTACCGGTGACGCTGAAGATTACCCGTTCACAGATATTGGTCACCCGGTCGGCACTGCGCTCCAGGTTGTGGCCCACCCAGAGAAGACGGGTCGCCCGGGTTAATATCTTCGGGTCTTCGGCCATGAAAGTGAGCAGTTCCCGGAAGACCTGATCGTAGAGGTCGTCCACCTCATCATCCTCGGCGATAATCTGCCGGGCCGCCTCCACGTCACTGCTGATAAGGGCTTCCAGGCTCCGGTGCAGCATCCGCACCACCTGTTGGGCCATACGGGGAAGGTCAATCAACGGCTTCAGCGGTGGCTCGCCGCCGGTCATCACGGCTATTTTGGCCGTGCCCTCGGCATGGTCACCGATGCGCTCCAGGTCGGTTATTATGCTAAGCACACAGATTATACTGCGCAGGTCACCGGCCATCGGCTGCTGGGTGGCGATTAACTGGATGCACGTCTCTTCAATATTGAACCTTTTTTCGTTTATTTTTAGGTCGCCGTCAATTATTCGCTGCGCCAGACTCAGGTCCCGCTTCTTGAGCGCCTCCATGGAGCTGATAATAGCTTCCTCCACCATATTCCCCATCAACAGAAGCTCATCCTGTATTTCCCGTAACCTTTTATGAAAGTCTGTCCTTATCTCCATCACTAAATCTCCTTTCGGCCTTTTAACCGAAACGGCCGGTGATGTAATCCTCGGTGCGCTTATCTTCAGGGTTAGTAAAGATTTGAGAAGTGGCGCCGTACTCGACGAGTATCCCGGACCTGTCGGCGTCCATCATCAAAAAGGCGGTGACATCCGATACCCGGGCCGCCTGCTGCATATTATGAGTCACGATAACGATAGTGTAATCCTTCGCCAGGATTCTCATCAAGTCCTCTATTTTAAGGGTAGCTACCGGGTCGAGGGCGCTGCACGGCTCGTCCATCAGGATAATTTCCGGTCCGACGGCCAGTACTCGGGCGATGCATAAACGCTGCTGCTGTCCCCCGGAGAGGGCAAAAGCCGACTGCCCCAGCTTATCTTTGACGTCGTCCCAGAGCGCCGCCTGACGCAAGCTTCTTTCCGCGATGTCCTCAAGTTCAGCCCGGCCAAACTTACCATGCCGCCGGGGGCCGAAGACCACGTTTTCAAAAACAGACATCGGGAACGGGTTCGGTCTCTGGAAGACCATGCCCACCTTTTTCCGGAGTTCCACGACGTCTATCTCCGGCCCGCAAATGGAAAGGCCGTCAATCTCCACCACCCCCTCGACCCTGGCCCCGGTGATAAGATCGTTCATCCGGTTAAAGAGCCGCAGGTATGAAGATTTACCACAGCCGGAGGGGCCGATTATCGCCGTTACCGCCCGCGGCGGTATCTCCATGGTAATATCTTTCAGTGCCTGAAAGGTTCCGTAAAAAAGATTCGTTTTTTCCGTTCTCAGGATTCCTCTATCCTGAGTTGTCCCCGTGTCCGATATAGCATCAACCGTCATTTAAGCGAACCTCCGCCGGCGGACGCGCCATCTGATGACGCTTGCCAGTAAATTAAAAGAAAGCACCACTGCCAGCAGTACCAGGGCGATTCCCCACATGGTGGTATCCGGCATGCCGGGAACGTGAGCCGCCGAGGTATACAGCTGATAGGGTAACGCCATGAACTGGTCAAAAGGTGACCGCGGCAGTCCGGGAGTAAGGAAAGCGGCGCCCACTACCAGTATCGGCGCCGTCTCTCCCGCCGCCCGGCTTACGGACAGGATAGCCCCGGTGATGATTCCCGGCATCGCTTCCGGGAGAATGATATGCCGTGTTGTCTGCCAGCGGGTAGCCCCGATGGCCAGGCTGCCTTCCCGGTAACCTCTGGGGACGGATAGTATCGCTTCCCGGGAGGTGGTTATCATCATTGCCAGCGCCTGGCAGGCCAGTGTCAGGCTGGCCGCGAGCAGAGACATGCCGAAATTCAGCATCATCACGAAGACGCCAAGCCCGAATAGACCGTAGACAATACTGGGCACGCCGGCCAGATTCAGTATTGCCATGTTGATAAGCCGGGTCAGCCAGTTATCACGGGCGTATTCGGTGAGATAGATACCGGCCATCACCCCAACCGGTAATGCGAAAATAATGACGCCCAGCATCAGGTAGAAAGTGCCCACGATGGCCGGGAAAATACCACCCGCTTTGCCCGCCTGCGAAGGCGACTGGGTCAGAAACTCCCAGCTGATGGCGCCGATACCGTTCACGGCGACGTAAATAACGATAAACAGTACCGGGACCACCACGATAACCGCCGCCAGAGCCAGTAAACTGAAGGCGGTACGTTCCGAAAGCCGGCGTGATTTTTCAGATTGAGTAATCATATATCCCTACCCCGCAAACTTCCTTTTCTGGCGCTCCAGTACCCGGTCGGCAATCAGGTTGACCGCCAGGGTCACCACAAAGAGAATCAGGCCGATAGCGAACAAAGCCTGGTACTGAAAGCCACCCCGCACCGCGTTGCCGATTCCGGAAGCGATGGCGGCCGTCATCGGCATCATCGGTTCGGTGGGCGCCCAGGGCACCGCCAGAGCGCCGCCGGCGACCATCAGCACCGTCATCGTCTCGCCGATAGCCCGGCCAACCCCGAGCATCACCGCCGCCGTAATTCCGGAGAGCGCCGCCGGCAGACAGACGTGCCTTACCGTTTGCCATCGGGTAGCCCCGAGGGCGTAAGACGCCTGCCGGAACTCCCCGGGAACCGCCCGCAGGGCGTCTTCGGAGACACTGACGATAATCGGCAGGCTCATCATGGAAAGCATAATGCCCGCCGTAAGCCCGGACAGGCCGGTATCCAGATTAAAAGCGGTCTGCACCAGCGGCGATAGCAGCATCAGCCCGATAAAGCCCATAACCACCGAGGGGATTCCGGCCAGAAGTTCAATGACAGGCTTCACCGTTTCCCTGAGTTTCGGTGATGCCACCTCCGCCAGGTAGGCGGCGCAGCCAATGCCGACCGGCACCGCAATCGCCGTCGCCACCAGGGTAATCCAGAAGGTGGACACAAAAAAGGGCAGGATACCAAAAGTAGGCGGGTCAGAAACCGGGTACCACCGGGTACCGGTCAGAA
This sequence comes from uncultured bacterium, assembly GCA_965369965.1. Lineage (GTDB taxonomy): Bacteria > Chloroflexota > Dehalococcoidia > Dehalococcoidales > RBG-16-60-22 > JACZSH01. Next base: position 6,254 of record CBDUSH010000005.1, read on the forward strand.
ACTCCCAGGGAGGAGTATGCCAAAAGACGGGCAGGCCTTCCCGTAAGAGGAGAACCAGGACCCCCAGCAGCACCACGATGGCCAGCAGTCCGTTCAGGAAAATGAAGCTTTCAATAGACTTTTCCCGCAGGCGGAGACGCCGTTTCATGCCCCTCTCAGAGATGCTAACCGCCATAGTCACCGTTCCCATAGCCGCCGGCAGCTTTCATCGCCATATTACATCCGGATAGGTCAGGAATCGACCAGACATCTTGCTACTCCAGCGGCACATAACCCAACTCAATGATTTTTTCCTGCCCGGCGGCGGATAAAGCGTAATCGATAAAGGCTTTGACCAGACCTGCCGGCTCGCCGTCGGTATAGAACAGCAGTGGCCGGGCAATCGGGTAGCTGCCGTCCAGGGCCGTCGCCACGCTGGGCAGGACGGCCGGTTCATCCGCCGTCCGGCTGACCGCCAGGGTTTTTACTTCTTCATTCAGGTAGCCCAACCCGGGATAAAAAATGGCCCGGGCGTTCTTGGCCACTTCAATGACGCCTTCCTCGGTAGAGGGTAAGAGCAGCACCCCGGTGCCGTATTCGAGGCTTTTGTCCTCGGCGGGGAGCCCTTTCATCTGCACCACGTTATCCTTATAGTAAACGTGAGTACCGGAACTGGTGTCCCGGGCAAGCGCCACTATCGACGCGTCATTGCCGCCAACTTCGCTCCAGTTGCTGACCCGATGGGTATAGATGGCCGACAGCTGAGCAAAAGTCAATTCGGAGACCGGGTTTGAAGGGTGGACGACCACCGAGAGGGCATCCAGGGCGACCACAGTTTCAAACGGGTCTACGCCGTTAGATTTAGCCTGCTCAATCTCCCTCGCCTTGATTTCCCTGGAAGCCTGGCAAATGTCAGCAGTGCCATTAATGAGGGCGGCAATACCGGCTCCGGAACCCGGGCCGCTGACGGCGATGCCCACTTTGGGATGCGCCTTCATAAACTCCTCCGCCCAGACCGCCGACAGCGGGGTTACCGTGTTCGAGCCGTTAATCTTGATGGTGCCGGAGAGTTCCGAACCGGAGGGTAGCGGTGTGGCGCCCGTCTCCGTACAACCGGAGATACCGGTGAATCCGATAGCCAGCAACAAGGCAAACGGCAGCCACCGAATCCGGATTCGTTTTATCATGGATGCCAATTAATTAAACTCCTTTTTTTAATGTTGGCCGGTTACTTTATCCATCTTTCAGGTAATCACGGTGGATGGCGACGATTCTAGAAAGGGTTAAGGCTGAAGTTCCCGAAGCAGTCTCTCCACTTTGTTTCTGATTTCGTCTCTTATCTCCCTTACCTGCTCTACCGGTTTGCCTGCCGGGTCTTCAAGCCCCCAGTCCTCAGCAGGCAGCAAATTGCCGGGGCAGACCTCGGCCACCCCGCAACCCATGGTAATCACCCGGTCGGCATTCCCGGCCGTTTCAGGGGTGAGCAGCTCCGGTTTTGCCCCGCGGATATCAATACCTGCTTCCAGCATAACCTCGGCCACCACCGGGTCAACCTCCAACGCGGGACTGGTCCCGGCCGAGGTCGCCACGGCCACACCGCCCGCCAGGCGATTAAAAAAAGCCGTAGCTATCTGACTACGGCCTGAATTATGAACACAGACAAAGAGTATTCTTTTAAGTTTCACTTATTATTATTTTACCAATCACCTTTTAACCCGTCAAGATGGGTGGTATCATTCAGTACCACCAGGTGGGGTTTACCGCCGGCCACCTTGATGACACTCAGCGAGGCGTTAGTCAAATCAAAATGCCGGTAGATACTGTTGGTCGTCCCCAGAGCGTGGACAATAATCACTTTCACCACAATCTCGTGGGACACCAGGGCTACCTGCTTGTCCGGGTTGTCGGCGACAATCTGATTAAATGCGCGCACCGACCGCTCGGTCACTTCTTTAAAACTCTCCCCGTTGGGCATGGTGAAATCTGTCGGGTCAGTCCGGGTGTGCCGCCACTGCTCCGGCGACCCCTGGCTGATTTTATCAACGTGCATCCCTTCCCAATCGCCCTGGTTAATCTCGATTAAATCATCGAGCACCTGTAGCTCAAGTTTATGGGGTTCCGCCAGTACCGAGGCAGTGTTATAAGTCCTCCGCAACGGACTGGTATAGATGGTATCAATAGTCTGGTGGGCCAGCCGGCCGGAAAGAGCCCGCGCCTGGGCATAACCCGTCTGGTTAATATCTTCGTTGAGCCGCCCCATAAAGTAGCCCTCCACGTTTGACTTGGTTTGTCCGTGGCGGACAAGCATAATTGTCGTCGTCATTGATACCTCCGTCAGTATTTGAAGTTTTCTCCGGCAGACCCGGCTCGCCTGTTCCGGGATTGAATTTGTCTAAAAAAGCCGCCAGTCTCTCAGTCCCTGCTGCACCACCGCCAGGTATTCCGGTGATGGTTTGGCCTCTTCCAATCGGCCGGATATTACGTAGGTTATTGTTTCCAGGGGTTCGCTGTCTTCATTAAAGACGGTGACTTTATAGCGGCTATAGCCCTGCTCAAACCCGTCCAACCGCTTCAGGCAGGCTTCCGAGACCTCGTAAATGGCTCCCCGGACCCTGTCTCCCCTTGATGACAGGATGCTGGCAACGCCGCCCCGCCATTTCCGGGACCAGTTACAAAACACCAGCTTATAATTGGGAAGGGTCACCACGAACAGGGGTTTACTATCCGCACACCGTTCTTTCATCTGTTTTTGGTTCAGGTTTGACGCGTATGCAAAATAGTACACGGGCGGCTTTCCCATCAACAACGACATTTAGATTTAGTTAATCTCGCCTCGGTCTCCGGTCCGGTCACTGGCAGGGGCTGAGCCGGTGGCTAAGCGGTTTTTTCCATATCCTCGCCGCAGCAGACCAGGGTGCCGCCGCCAGCCGCCGTGACCGTCACTTCGTTACCGCAAATATTACACCGGTATTTCTCGCCAACTTTCTCCACTGCCATGATGTTTCCTCCGTTACCTGACTCGCCTCCGGCGCTACCGCCCTCGTCACGGCGCGGCATCCTTCTGCCGTTCGAGCCGGTCAACTATACACTTAAATTAAAACATTTCACGCCGGGGAGAGTCAAGGTGACCATGCCTGAGCCGGAGGAGCTGAGCGGTTAATTACCGGCTCCTTTTAAGTAGTCGATTATTGCTTTTTCCATCTCGTCCGGCTGAAACCAGCCCTGTTTCACGTAAATTTTACCCTGGGAGTCAATAAGGTAGGCAAGGTTCGGCGCCGGACCGTAAGTATACCAGACGGCGTCATCCATTTCATCAATCAGCACCGGTACCGTTATCCCCAGTTCCGCCGCCATTTGCCGGGCGGTTGTCACGCGCTCTTGGTAACTTGCCGGTTGGAAAATATCGCAACCGGCCGCGTCCATACTGGCCGGACCTGTCCACTCTTCCCCTTTACTGTAGGGAGATGACGAGCCCACCGGGTGCGCTTCAATGACGTAAACTATGATGAAGTGAATCCTGTCACCATACTTGGAGTTCAAAGCTTCGGTGGCAGCCACCCGCTGCCGGAAAGGCGGTCAGGTAAAGGAACCAAAGACCATCACTACCGGTTTTTCAGCGAGAAGCCCTGATAGCCTGAATTCCCGGCTATCAATATCCCGCAGGGTAAAGTTAACCGCCGTCTCTCCAATCCCTAGGCCGGATTCGTCAAAGCCACGTTTACCACCCGACGTCATCATTTCACTGTTCCTCCGTAATTCAGTACTCAGTTCCGGTTCAGCGGACACCGTATCGCCAGGAACAGGCGACGGCGCGATCATTTCGGCAGGTGCGCCAGGCGGAGTCTCTGGTGGTTCCGTTTCTTCAGATTGAGCATCTTCAGGAATAGTGTGCAGCGCTACCGGCTCAGGTTGAGTATCTGCCGGAACAGTCTTGGGTTTGATTTCAGCAGGGGCGGACGCCGGCGCCACTTTTTCCGGCGCGCCCGGTGCGGGAGCCGTCGCCGGCACGGCTGCCGGCTGACAGGCAGCCACCGGCAGAAGTAGAAAGACAGACGCTACTACTACCAGGAACATCTTTACCCTAAACATGTCAACTCCCTGTCACCGGTCTCCCGCCAATTATAAACGAAAATGAGGGTAAACGGTCAATATTGATAGCCGGCATCCCGGTTTCTTTTTCAATACGGCGGCTTTTCAGCCGGGTGATTGTGGAGTAAAATACACGGTGACGGCCAATAAACAGCCAGCGGACTGGAACCGGAGAATGATGAAGCTGGAATCCGCAATTAAGGTCACCACCGATGTCCTGGTTATCGGCGGAGGCGGCGCCGGACTCAGGGCGGCTATCGAAGCGAAGAGCCACGGCGGCCGCGTGCTCATGGTCTCCCGGTCCCGGGCAGGCTACGGGAGCAACACTACTATCTCAGGAGGCGCTTTTGCCGCCGTGTCATCCCCGCCAGTCAATGGCCCGGACACGGGGGATTCTGCCGAGCAGCATTTTCGGGATACCATCGAAGGCGGCTGTTTTCTCAACCAGCAGTCTATGGTAGCTACCGTGGTCGAAAACGCCGCCCGCCAGGTTGAAGACCTGCGCCGGTTTGGCGTTAAATATAGCGGCGACCGGGAGTGCCCCTGGATAACCCTGTCCGCAGACCCGGGACACCGCCGTGCCCGGATGGTCTACGGGGAGAAAGCCTTCGGCACCGATTTTACCCTTCCCCTGCGGCAGCACGCCCTTTCCCGGGGTGTCGAGATACTGGAAGGGATCCTGATAACCGGCCTGCTGAAAAAAGACGAAACCGTTATCGGCGCTGAGGGCGTTGACACCGCAGGTAATGTCAGTATCTTTGTGGCCCCGGCGGTCGTCCTGGCCAGTGGCGGCCTGGGCCGAATCTATGCCCGGAACGACAATGCCGCCGGAGCCACCGGCGACGGTTACGCCATCGCCTATGATGCCGGAGCGGTTTTACAGGATATGGAATTCGTCCAGTTTTATCCGGCAGGCTTGGGATCGGGCACACCGGCCCTGTTCTACGAATGCCTGCTGCTTGACAGTGGCGGGCGGCTGCTCAATCGGCGCGGCGAAGACATCGTGGCCAAGTACGCCCTGGCCGACCCGATGCGGCTGACCCGGGACCGGCTTAGCCTGGCCATCGCCCGCGAAGTGGCCGCCGGACTGGGTTTTGGCGATAAAGTTTGCCTGGACCTGACGGAGATAAAGGGAAACAGGCGGGAAATCTTACGGCCGGTCCTGCCGAAAGCAGCCGGGCACGGCGAGAACCGGTTTCTGGTAGCGCCGACTACTCACTTCCACATGGGCGGTGTCAGGATAAATGAAAACGCCGAGACTTCAATTCCAGGTCTCTATGCCGCCGGAGAAATCTGCGCCGGCGTTCACGGCGCCAACCGCCTGGCGGGAAACGCCCTCACCGAAGTATGGGTCTTCGGTACCGTCGCCGGCCGGGAAGCCGCCCGCAGAGCCGGAAACCTGGAGACACCCTCCCTGCCCGGGGATACCGTCAGGCCGGAGCCGTTCTCCAGGCAGGGAAATGAAAACCCCGGGGCATTACACGCGTCTCTCCAGGCAATCATGTGGCAAAAAGCCGGCCTCATCCGCGATGCCGCCGGTTTGAAACAGGCGATAAAGGAAATTGATACCCTCAGGCAGCGCCTCTGCCGGATAACTGTCTCCGACGGGCAAAGTCTCCTTATGGCGCTGAGACTGGGTAACACGTTGACCACCGCCGAGATGGTATGCCGGGCCGCCCTGCTCCGTACCGAAAGCCGGGGCAGCCATTACCGGCGTGACTACCCGGCAAGAAGCGATGCCGGGTGGCTCCATAACATCCTCATCACCCGGAAAAATGAGGGCATGGTATTCGGTCAGCAAGCGGTGGCATGCAGCCGGTTTCCGCCACCGGCGAAAACCGCCCGCTGACCCGCGCCCGTTTGTTTCCCCATCTCACTACCGGCCGGGGCAGGCACTGTCCGTACTCACAACCGGTATCTGCTTGGCATGCAAAAAAAAAGATGTGGTATAATGATGGGATAGTGGACATAAATACCGCGTTGGCGGGTAAATAAGTTATTTACCCGGACTGAGGAGGATGAAGAGGTTGAGGAGGCAGCTGTATGGAAAACGTAGTCGCTGTAATTTTAGCCGGAGGGGTGGGAGAGCGGCTGGGTATCCTGGCTTACGAGAGAACCAAACCGGCAATTCCCTTCGCCGGTAAGTACCGCATTATAGATTTTACTATCAGCAACTGTGTTAATTCGGGCATTTACAACGTTGCCGTTTTTACCCAGTATCAGCCCCGCTCCCTGGCCGATCATATCGGCATTGGCATGCCCTGGGGATTCCTGGCCCTTCCGGACCGGAAAATACAGTTACTGCAGCCCTATCTGGCACGCGAAGAAGGTCGTGATTGGTACCAGGGAACGGCTGACGCCGCCTACCAGAATCTCCATTACATCGAGGAGCAAAACGCAGAACTGGTGCTTATCCTCAGCGGCGACCACATCTACAAGATGAACTACTCCGATATGATTGAATTCCACCGCAAAAGCGGGGCGGATGCCACCCTGGCCGTCACCCGTATGCCCAGGGAAGAGTTGCAGGAATTCGGCACGGTAACCGTGGATAAAGAAGGCCGGGTAACCAGCTTCCAGGAAAAAGTGAAAGAGCCAAAGAGCGACCTTGTTTCGATGGGTGTTTACTGTTTTCAGAAAGACTTTCTTTTCTCATGTCTTGAGGAAGACGCCCAGCGCCGGTCATCCAAGCATGACTTCGGCCGCAATATTTTTCCCCAACTGGTGGCGGGTAATTGCCAGCTCTTCGCCTATAACTTTGAAGGCTACTGGCGGGATGTCGGCAGTATCCACAGCTACTGGCAGGCTAATATGAAACTGCTTAATATCTCACCGCCGCTAATGTTTTCCAGTGACTGGCCCATCCGTACCCGGGAAGAAGAACACCGGCCACCGGCCATTATCTCCCAGCGGGGTGACGTTCTGAACAGCATGATATCTAACGGCTGTATTATTGAAGGACGCGTGGAACATTCGGTACTATCTCCGGGAGTCAGGGTGGCGGAGAACGCCATAATCAAAAACTCGGTTATCATGTCGGACACCATTATCGGTCGGGACAGCGTTATTGACTGCTCGATACTTGATAAAAGAGTAATCGTTGAAGTCGGCTGCAATATCGGTTTCGGCAACGATTTTCAGCCGAACCGCGAAGAGCCGAAAATACTGAGCACCGGTATCACCGTCATCGGCAAGGCAGCCCGGATACCTGCCGGGGTTACTATCGGTCGGAATTGCGCCATTTCCAGTAACGTCAAGGAGAAAGATTTCCGGAAGCCGATTGTCCAGAGCGGTGAAACGATTAAAGCAAAACGCTACCGTACCTCCCGAAAAGAAGGGTCGTCCACCGGGCGGATAGCTCAACATCGCTGATTTAGACGGGGGTGAACGTTTATCATGTCAGAATTAAGACAGGACCCGACAACCCGGGAATGGGTGATAATAGCCCCGGAGAGAGCCAAGCGACCCAAACAGACAGCCAAAACAAGACCTGCCGTCAAATTGCCCGCCTGGGATGCTACCTGCCCTTTCTGTACAGGCAATGAAAGCCAGACTCCGGAAGAAGTTTTCCGCCTGCCTGCTACCAGCCAGGGCCCGGACTGGGATGTCAGGGTGGTGCCCAACCGCTTTGCGGCGCTGATGCCCGACGGAGACACTACCCGGCATAGGGACGGCCATTTCTTCCATAAAATGAACGGCTTTGGCGTACATGAGGTAATCATCGAAAACCCCGCCCACAACGCCAGCATGGCATTAATGACCTGTGAGCATCTTGAAAAAGTGCTCATTACCTACCAGGAGAGATACAACGACCTGAAAAAAAACCGACAACTCAAGTTTATTACCATCTTCAAGAATCACGGGTGGGCGTCAGGGACTTCTCTGGTACACCCGCATTCCCAGTTGGTAGGCACACCCATAATGGCTCCCCACTATCACCGGAAATTTGACGTGGCGCATGATTACAATGCCGACACGGGCAGCTGCCTGTACTGCGACCTGCTCACCCAGGAGTTGAGTGAGGACAAGAGAGTTATCACCCGAACCGACCAGTTCACCGTCTTTCACCCCTTCGCTTCACGCGTGCCCTTCGAGACCTGGATAATGCCCAACGAGCATTCCGCCTCCTTCGGCCTCTTCCCGTTGGTACATTTCTCTGAACTGGCCAGGACACTGAAAGATACCCTTTTCTGCCTCTATCAAGAGCTTGATGACCCGGCGTTTAATCTGATGGTGGACACTTCAACCACCCAAGACGAAGAAGACCCCTATTATCACTGGCATATCCGGATAGTACCCCGGATAACTACCATTGCCGGGTTTGAAATGGGTTCCGGCATCTATGTAAATACCGCCCTGCCCGAAAAAACGGCGAACGAGATGAGAGCGTATTTCATCTCTCTTCCTGAAAGTGAATCCCCGACCCCTAAGCAAAAAGCCTAGTAATCCGTGGCCAAAAGCTAGATGAAATTAAAATGCCTTATCCCCTCAATTATTCCCGAGGCATATTGCGCCACAGCATGGTAAGCATTTTCGCCCTCAAATTTTTTCAATTCGGCGTGGGCATTGCCAACAATTATACCTTTAAATCCGGCCTTGAACATATCTAAATCGTTGCCGGTATCGCCGCAAACTATCACGTTCTCTTTCTTTAGGCCAAAATTATCTACAACATATCCTACCGCCTGAGCCTTGCCGGACAAGGGAGGAAGGAAGTCCAAGAACGTGTCGTCACTGTAGATGATGTGGGCTTTTAGTTCTGCCCCCTGCATACGCTGATTAATCTCTCGTAAGACGTTGCTTTGATTTTCTTTTAGAAAGTAACTCTCTTTGAATTCTGTTTGAAACTCGTCGTCTTGCCGAACCAATTCCTTAATATCTGTAAGTAGGCTTACTACTTTCTCCCTTTCCCAATCTTTAGAGATGATTTGACTCCAGTTATCATCCAGGATAAGTTCTCCGTCGTCAGCAAAATATACCTGTGTACCCACGCTGCCAATAAGAGCTTCTGGCATCCGGATTTCTTTTTCACGAACAAACTGCATCACTGAGGGGAGATGCCTTCCCGTGCTAAAAACCAAAGAGATATCCCTATCCCTTATCAGTCTCAGTAGCTCATACATCGAATTGTCATCGCCAATAAACGTGCCGTCAAGGTCTGTACACAGCATCTTTTCGTGGGAAGACCGCGGAACCTTCATACCTAACCTACCAGTGAGAGATTATTTTTAGCGTGCTTTCAGCAATACGTTCCCAGGTAAACACCGAATACGCCTTTTCGTACCCTTTGCGGGCGATTTCCTCGTACAGAGGTTTGTCTTTAAGTAGCTTGAGTATAGCCTCAGCCAGTGCCTTTGTATTAAGAGGGTCAACCACCAATGCATCCTGGCCATCCGTTAAGAAATCACTCAGTCCTGCCCATTCAGTTACGACGGCTGGTGTGCCACAAGCCATAGCTTCGATGGCAACCATACCAAATGGCTCATATATTGAGGGCATCACCATAACCTCAGCCGCATTATAAAAGGCCTCCAGTTCTTTAATGTGACCGTAAAATTGGGTGTGGTCAGCCAAACCAAGACTTTCTGCCAGCCGTGCGAATTCATTCCTCTTCTCTACTTCGCTGGGCTCATGAGAACCAATGGCAAGGACCAGCTTAACCTCGGGCATCTCTTGTGCCACATATTTGAAAGCTCTAATTAACAGTTCATAGCCCTTGGTGGGGCTTATTCTTCCCGCAGCAAGCACAAACTGAGCCGGCAACTTATACTTGTTAATTGCTTCCGATAAGCTGTTCTTATCCATCCGGCGATACTTGTCTGGGAAGAATCCAGGGGTGATAACCGTGATTTTTTCTGCGGATATCTCATATTCCTCTTTAACGGCTTTCTCCATTTCGGAAGCGGTTGCTATGACTCGATTGACACTCTCCATTATTGCTTTTTCGGTGGCATTTCTGTACTTGAAATTATACTTTTCCTCAAAATCTACCTCGTTTATCTCCACCCCTTCCTCAGCTGAGGATTGCCTCATTCGCATTTCTTTCCACATTCCCAGAGAATGGGGCGTAAAGATATGAGGAATATTAAAAATGCTGGCAAGTTTCGTCCCTACAAAGCCAGCATCCCAGTAGTGGGAGTCTATGAAATCGTATTTCAACTGGTTTACCAGGCAATATTTTACGAATCCATCAATCAGTTCGGGTAAGTATTCCACAAGATATTCCTTGGGAATAAATTGGCTACCACCGCAAGGAATCCTAACTATTCTGACATGCTCGTTGAGCTGCTCTATTTCTTCAAAGTCCTCGAATTGCCGTGACAGGATATCCACTTTATACCCGAATTTTGCCAGCGCCTTAGAGAGTTCGATTACGAAGACTATCTGTCCTCCAGTATCAGCACGGCCAAAAGACGGATTGCCCTCAAAATATCCGTGAGTCGAGACCATCAATATTCTTTTCATAAGTTCCTCCCTTATTCCTAAATGATGCGCTCTGACCTCCAGCAAACCTCAAACGTTTCATCACTCCTGACAACTAATTATGCCCCAATGACAACCAACAGTCAAACTCGTCAATAACGCAGTTGTACGGAGAAAGAGCCTGACGTTCTGCCGTGAAATGTTGCCTGCGGCAGCCAAAAACGGTAAATTCCTTTTACTTCCACCATAACCCTGATATCATAGAGTGGACGCCCGCGCACAATGCCCACGCTGAGGGGTGGTGTTTCCACTAAGGCACGAATTCCCTGGCCTCGGGAGGCAATAGGGCCGCCGCTGGGCTGCATCACCGGGTCTAGAGTTTCGATGAGCCCACTACCCGGACGGTTACATATTATCTTATCACCAGACATAGTATGAGTATATGGTTCCCGATCAGAGATTACCGGAAATAGGTAATCACCCTATTTCCTCTGCACCAGTTGGTATGACCGACCCTTATCCCATCTGATATTTCCCATTTTACACACCTGACTTAGTCCGCTTATTTTTAAACTTTAATGCCTAAGATGTGATCAAATTAGCCATTTCTGTCAAGTTATTTGGCCGCCCAGATGAAAAATCTAATAACCTATCCCTTAAATCCCTGTCCTTAAATACTTAAACTAGTTCAGGCCCGTCCTTCCCTCACCGGCCGCCATCTGCCCAGAGTAAAGAGTCTGGGGAAGAAGACTTTACGCAGTTCTTCAATCACGAACAGGCTGCCCCCCGCCAGGAGGGCAATCCCCCATTTATCCAGCCCCATGGGCACCGTACCGAAGGCCGCTTGCAAGAAAGGAACGTAGATAACCGCCATCTGCAGGACGATCGCCACCGATATCGACACAAGCAGCCAGCGATTACTGAAAACGCCCAGTTTGAAGACGGTGTGCTCTTCCGAACGGGCGTTGAAGGCACGGAACCACTCGAAGGCAACCATCGATGAAAAGGCCAGGGTGCGCGCTTCTTCCAGGCTCATCCTCGCCTGCGCCCAGCTGAAAATCAAAAATATGCCGACTCCCATCAGCGTGGCCAGGAAAACAATCCGCATGACCAGCCCCGGGTAGATGAGTCCCACACCGGGATGACGCGGCGGCTGCTTGAGTTCGTCGCCGGCTTTCGGCTCGAGTCCCAGGGGAACAGCGGCGGCGGTATCCGTGACCAGGTTTACCCAGATAATCTGCACCGCCAGCAGCGGCGCCTTGCCGATAAAAAAGATGGTCAGCAGCAACGCCAGCAATTCGCCCAGATTGGTACTCAGCAAGAAAAAGATGACCCGGCGCAGTCGGTTGAATATGGCTCTGCCTTCTTCAACGGCGGCCACCACCGAGGTAAAGTTATCATCCGCCAGTATCATGTCGGAGCTTTCCTTGGCTACGTCGGTACCGGTAATGCCCATGGCAATCCCGATATCGGCTGCCTTCAGCGCCGGTGCGTCGTTGACACCGTCACCGGTCATGGCCACCACGTGCCGGCGGCTCTTGAGCGCGTTCACGATTCTCAATTTGTGCAAAGGTTCAATACGGGCAAAGACGGAGATATCCTCTATCTGCTCGGACAGTTCCCGGTCACTCATATTTTTTATTTCGGCTCCGGTAACGGCTCTGCCCTCCGGTAAGTTCAGTCGCCGCGCGATTGCCTCGGCGGTGACTTTATGGTCGCCGGTAATCATGACCACCCTGATGCCCGCCTGCCGGCACAATCTGACCGCTTCCTTGGTCTCGTCGCGGGGCGGGTCGGCCATCCCCGCCAGCCCGACAAATACCAGTTCCCCCCGGATGTCCCGATCCCGAAGCTCCCGGATATCCGGCGGCAGGTTGACATAGGCCATTGCCATGACTCTCATCGCCTGCTCGGCCATGGCGGAGTTCGCCTGCATGATAGCCGCGGTATCGGTCTCCGTTAAGGGCACTGCCTTATCCCCTCTGAGGTAGTACCGGCTCGAGGAAAGGAGTCTCTCTACGGCTCCCTTGACATAGACCACCCTGCCCCCGTCCCGCGGGTGAAGAGTGGCCATATACTGCTTTTCGCTCTGAAAGGGAATCTCATCGAAGCGGGGATACGTCTTTTCCATCTGCTCTTTATTCATGCCCGCCTTGCCGGCGACTACCAGCAGAGCGCCTTCGGTCGGGTCGCCGAAGATGTCACAGCAGGCCTCGTTCTCCCCGGTCAGCAGGGCGTCGTTACAGAGAACGCCTATCCTGAGCAGCGTGGTTAACGCCGGTTCGTTTTCCGCCCTGACCACCTGCCCGTCACGGCGGAACTCTCCTTTCGGCAGGTAGCCTTCGCCAGTCACTTCCAGCCACCGCCCGTCAACGTAAAGGCACTGTACCGTCATCTCGTTCAGGGTTAATGTCCCGGTCTTGTCAGAGCAGATAACGGTGGCTGACCCCAGGGTCTCCACCGCCACCAGCTTACGGATTATGGCGTTGCGCCGCGCCATCAGCCTCATGCCCAGCGCCAGCACCACGGTCACCACCGCCGGCAGTCCTTCCGGTATAGCGGAAACGGCGGCGGCGACGGCCAGTAAAAAGACGTCCAGCCACGCCATTCCCCTGATTACGCCGAGTACCACCAGGAGAATACTGATACCCAGGAAAGCAATGACGATATACCGGCTGAGCTTACCGATATCTTTCTGGAGGGGGGTCTTTTCCGGCTTAATTTCCTGGATGGCGGCTGCGATCTGGCCGATATCGGTCAGCATACCTGTCCGTACCACCATCGCGTTCGCCCGCCCGTAAGTGACAATGGTGCCCATGTGCACCATGTTCTTTCTCTCCGCCATGGGCGCTTCTTCGGGCATGATGTCGGTGCATTTATCCACCGGCATCGATTCGCCGGTCAGCATGGCTTCATTCACCTTCAGGTTTGACACCTCGACCAGCCGGGCGTCAGCCGGCACCCGGTCCCCCGTTTCCAGGAGCAAAACGTCCCCCGGAACCATCTCCCGGGCCGGAATCATCTGAACTCTACCCCCGCGTCTCACCCTCGCCCGGGGCGCCGCCATCTGGATAAGAGCTTCCATGGCTTTTTCCGCCCGCGTTTCCTGTATAAAACCAATCACCGCGTTGAGTAAGAGCACCCCCATGATGACGCCGGCATCCATGAAATGCCCGACAATAACCGAGATTACCACCGCCACCAGCAGGACATATATCAGCGGGCTGAGGAACTGCCTGAGAAAGACCATTATCGCCGGTGTTTTTTTCTTACCGGTCAGTTCGTTGGGGCCGTATTGCGCTAACCGGTCCCGGGCTCCGTCTTCGGTCAGGCCGGCCATGCCGGATTCAAGTGTCCGCAGGGACTCGGCGACACTGAGGCTGTGCCATCGTTGGCTCATACTGTTAATATATCACATCGTAAAGTACCTTGCCTGTGCCAATTTCGCCTCCGGCTTGCCACGACATTACCGGCCAGAACCGAATATTTCCGAAATGAAACCGTCTTGACACCCCCCGGAGCAGTCCCTATACTATTATGACATGGTGGCTTGAGCCAGTTTTGAGTTATCCGCGAGCCCGAACCATCCCCGGGCCGGGAAAGAGGACCATGCCGGACCCGACAATCAGCGTCAGTAACTTCCGTAAAGTCTACGGCGACTTCGTGGCCGTGAATGACATCAGCTTCGACGTGCAGCACGGCGAAATTTTCGGTCTGCTGGGGCCGAACGGGGCCGGTAAGACCAGCACCCTGGAAAGCCTGGAAGGCCTCCGTTCCAGCGACGGCGGCTCGTTGCGGGTAATGGGCGTTGACCCTACCCACGGCTCGCGCCGGCTGCGCAACCTTATCGGGGTGCAACTGCAGTCATCCGGGCTGCCGGACAGTATGCGGGTTGATGAAGCGTTACAGTTCTTCGCCGCCTACCACGGTGTGGCCCCGCACTACCAGTTACTGGAACGCCTCGGGCTGTCGGAAAAAAGAAGCGCCCAATATCACAGCCTCTCCACCGGCCTGCAGCGCCGCCTGGCGCTGGCTTTAGCGGTAGCCCACAACCCTCCGGTGGTGTTTCTGGACGAGCCGACGGCCGGGCTGGACGTCCCTTCCCGCATTGAACTGCATGACCTGATACGAGAACTCCAGACCGCCGGTACCACCATTATCCTGGCCACTCACGACATGGCGGAGGCAGAAAAGATGGCCGACCGGGTGGCTATTCTGCTCGGTGGCCGGATTGCCGCCACCGGAACGCCCCGGGAACTCACCGCCGCCGGCGGCGGCCTGACCAAGGTTTCGGTCCGTACCGAAGGCGACAGCCTCTCCAAACCCGACCTTGGCTTTCCGGCGGTCAGCCAGCAGGTGTTCAAAGATGAATATGCCATCTACTACAGTACCGACCCCGGCCCCACCGTCTCGGCCATCATTGCCCGTATTGAGACGCACGGAGATAACCTGATAGATTTACGTGTTGAGCGCCCTTCCCTTGAAGAACGCTTCCTGGAAATCACGGGTATGGGAGATAGCCGGTGAGCGCTTTTACCAATCACTTTAGCTTTGATTTCCGCACCGGGATGCGTGACCGGACGCAACTCCTGATGAACTATCTCTTCCCACTCGGCCTGTATGGTATGTTAGGATTCCTGATGACCGAGCTCAATCCGGATTTTGCCGAGACTATGATTCCGGCAATGATAATCATCGCCATCCTGTCCGGTACGATACTGAGCCTGCCCAACCCGCTGGTAGCGGCACGGGAAGCCGGCGTCTTCCGCAGCTACAAGATTAACGGCGTTCCCGCCGTCTCAATCCTGACGATACCGGCGCTGACGACGATACTGCACATGGTGGTGGTAGCGGTGATAATCACCGCCACGGCGCCGCTGCTATTCGGCGCGCCTCTGCCGGTCAACTGGCCGGGTTTTATCCTCTTCTTCCTGCTGGCCGCCTTTGCCAATGCCGGGCTAGGCCTGCTTATCAGCGTGATTTCATCCAGCGCCCGGGCGGTGGTGTTATGGTCACAGCTTGTCTTCCTGCCGTCAATGCTCATCGGTGGTCTGATGATACCTTCCAGCCTGCTACCCGGCGCGCTCGGTGGAATTGGGCGGCTGTTTCCGGCCACCCACGCCATGAACGTGTTTCAAGGGCTGGCCCGGAATCAGGCGACGGCTGCTGACCCGCTCTGGTCAGTCATCGTCCTGCTGGCGGGGGGGATATTATCCTTTGGTCTGGCCAACTATCTCTTCAGTTGGGACAGCCAGAACCAGTCACGGCGGGGACATCCGGCGCTGGCTTTACTGGCGCTGCTGCCCTATATCGCGGCTGTCATCCTTCTCTAAAAATAAGAGGCGCCGGCGGCATAGTCAGGCAGTTTCTGTTGGCTCACCGGGTCGAGTTTGCAGAAAGGGCGGTCTCTTTTGACTCCCGGGCACAGAACCGGATAAGCTCGGCAAAATTATTGATTCTGGTCAGGTTATTGGTCTCCAGGAAACCGTCATAGGTGAGGCTAATCCAGGGTTTCTGGTAAATGGTGCTGAACTTGTCCGCCATCGCCGCCACGATGCCGCCGGGCATACAGCCGTGGGGCATCACCGATATCACGCCGGCGAACTCGCTTCTTTCCGACCATTCCACCCCGCTGCCGATGCTGAGCACGGCTTCACTGCCGCAGCGGGCAGAAAGATACAGGCCGGATTTCTCCAGCACCGCGGCCGTGGCCGGCTCTCTCCCGTTGAGCAATGCGTGATAGCACCCGGCGACGCGGCGCTCGTCACGCTCCTGGATGATCTTCTTGATAGAGCTGAAGACCATTTTTTTCAGTTTGCGGTCTCTAACGGCGTCCTCGACATTCCGATAGGAGGTGTATTTAATCCATTCGCCCATCGGAGAAACAATCGCCTCGAGACCGGCGTCTTCACAGACCCGCACCAGGTCGCTGTTACTGAATCGATTAGAACGTAGATAGATTTCACCGTTGATGCCCACCAGCGGCCTCTGGGGCAGGGCGGGGTCAATCAACGACTTGAACTCAGCGGTTGCCTGCCGCAGGATATCATCGTAGCCGGTTTTCCGGCGAACACAGTCGGCGATCTTTATGAGATAGGCGTCAAAAAGCCGGTCCGCCTCGCCTTTTTCTTTTTCATAGGGACGGGCGCGCCAGAGGAGCCGTTCCAGCCCATCCACCGCCACGATGCCGTTCCAGGCCATACGCGCGAAGTCGCGTCCCAGGTTCAGGTCACGATAGGCGTTGTTCGATACCGAAGTCCTTATCGGCAGGTCAAAGCCTATCTCCTTGAGTACCCGGTGCTGCTCGACGGAGTACTTGCCGAGTCGGCAGGGACCGTACGAGCCGCTCATAAATCCCTCGACATTTTTCAGGTCGCTGCCGTCTTCATAGTAATAGCGCATAAAGTCGCCCAGCGTTACACGGTAGGGCAGGCATTCCGTGCCTGACGTCACCTGGTTACTGTAAAGAATGTTTCGCTCGTCCGGCTCTGGCAGCACCCGAATCCTGGCACCGGCTGCCTCCATGGCGGCGCCGATGACGTCGGCGTGGGGCGCCATCCGGGGTATGAGCAGGGTCTTTTTCGAGTTTATGATCGGAGACGCCCCGCGGTAAATATCTTTGCCGGCGGTTTCAGTCTGCCTGGTATGGCAGGCAAAGCCCTTGATAGTATCGACAAAGGCTTCCAGGCGGGTAACCAGCCCCGCTTCGGCGGCATGCTCATCGATTTCCATCTGTCCGGCGGGTTTACCACCCATGATATCTTCCACAATTCTGAGCATGAATGAGTTTGGTCCGCAGCCGAAATTGGTCAAGGCCAGCCCGTAAAGCTGCCGGTCGGCCTCAATTATCGCCGAAGCGGCGATGAACTTACTCTCGTACAGCCAGTAAGGCCGGTCCGTATACTGCTTGGGGTCTATCAAGGAAAGGGGCAGGAAATCCAGCGGTATCGGCACCACCCCAAGTTGGGCCAGCTTCTCGGTGATGCCGAGGTTTGCCCCGGAGTCTTGCGACATGTAGGAACGCGAGAGGACGACCACGCCCAGCTTATCGCTTTCATGCAGCTGCTTTAATACCCGGTTGCCCAGCGCTATCCGGCTCTTTTCAAACTGCTGCTGCGCCCTGATGCCCGCCCGGGCGGCTTCTTTAGCCTGTTGGCGTCCGAATCCCATCTTCACGGCGGTGTCCGCCAGGCTGTTCAGTACCTCGGCATCGCCCCGGCTGAAGTCAATGATGGGTGTCAGCATTCGTTCACCGAGGTCGAAAGCCTGCCGGATGATAAACGGGGATGCCTGAATAAGGGGACAGGCGTACTTCTGGTTTTCATCCCCTTCTTTTTCCCCCAGCCGGATGGCGCAGGGATAGAGAATAAAATCAGAGTTTTTCAGCGCCGCGACGTGGCCGTGAAGCAGCTTGAGCGGGAAACAACTATCGGTATAGCTCAGTTCCACGGCCTGCTCCGTAATATCCCGGGTGGTCTTACCGGAGAGAGCCACCTTGACGCCAAGCTCGTTAAGAAAACCGATAAGCAGGGGCGCGTAATCATAGACCAGAAGCGCCCGGGGAATGCCCACGGTAAGCCCGCTGCCGGAGTCTGCCCGGTACTCCTTGAAGAGTAGTTCCTCCCGCTGGTCAAAGAAGGTTTCCACCTTCGCCTGACTGAAGGCACTGTCGTAGCGGTCGCAACGGCTGCCGTAGTAAGTATATTTCCGGTCGGACATCCGCATCCGGGTGATGGTACAGTTATTATCGCAGGACTTGCAGAGGAAGGTGGAGAGGACGCATTCGCTATCCACCGTCGTCTGAAATCCTTTGAATTTTGATTCCCGTCCGGCGGTTTCCTCCCTGGCGAGAAGGGCGGCGCCCATGGCCCCGCTGACTTCCCGGTGCTCGGCGACGGTGAGTGTTTTCCCTTTCAGTTGCTGCTGAAAAGCGGAGACCACCGCCTGATTATAGAAGACGGCCCCGGTGAGGATAATCCGGTCCCCCAGTTTCCGGTGACCGACCACCTTGGAGAGGTAGTTCTTGGCGACCGAGTTCGACAGGCTGGCGGTGATTACCTCCAGCGAGACGCCCTCCTGCTGGGCGGAAGGAACCGCCTGTCCCATAAAGGCGGCACACCTTGTCCCCAGGTCAATGGTGCAGGGGGCTTCAAAGGCCAGGTCGGCAAACTCGCCGCTTTTCAGGGAGACACCGAGCGCATCCGCCAACTCATCAATAAAACTTCCCGTCCCGGCGGCACACGCCTTGTTCATCTGATAGTCAACGACCACGCCGTTTCGCTTGATGACCAGCTTGGAGTCCTGCCCGCCGATTTCGATAATATCCGCTTCCGGGTCTATTTCTTCGGCGGCCCGGGTCTGGGCGGTTATTTCGTTTTTCACCAGATCAGCCCCGATAAAGCCGCCCACCAGGTAACGTCCGGAGCCGGTAACGCCGGCGCCGAGTATCTTCACTTTACCGCCGCCGTTACGGAGCAGGCCACGGAAAACATCCTTGACGGCGTCAATCGGCCGGCCGGCCGTCATCAGGTAGCTTTTAGCCAGAATCCTGGTGCCGGTCTCGTCAAGTATCACCGCCTTGGTGCTGGTAGACCCCACGTCCACCCCCAGGTAGCCGGCGCAGGCATCTTCGATGCGCTGTTCCGCCCCGTTTCCGGGCAGGGAAACCGGCCCCAGCCCGGGCATTTCAAAATAGCTCTGCCGGTCATCGCCTTCGGCCAACCTGGCTACCCGCGATTTCTTCCCGCGCGCCAGTAAGGCCGAACCGATAGCCTCCATGTGGAGGGAGTTTTCCGGGACGGTTACCGGTACTTCATGCCCGTTACGGACTGAAACGGCTTCGCCAAGCGCTTTCACGATGGCGCCGTTGGCCGCCACGCCGCCGACCAGGTAGACCGGCTCCTCGAAAATACCTTTCCGGAGTGACATGACCATCCGGGCAACGCTCTCACAAAGGGCATAGAGCATTGCCTCCCGGGAGACGCCTTTTTGCTGAAGGTGAATGAGGTCGCTTTTGGCAAAGACGCTGCAGCGGGCGGCTATCCGGGGCGGTCTTCCTTCACACTGCAAAGCCAGGCTGGCAAAGTCTTCCAGACTTATGCCGAGCCGGTACGCCTGCTGCTCAAGGAACCTCCCCGTGCCGGCGGCGCAAAGCGGATTGGTGACCACTTTCCACGGTTTTTTCAGCCCGTCTTCCAGCCCGATAACCAGGGAACTCTGCCCGCCAATCTGGATAATGGTCTTGGCATCAGACTGAAAGTGGAGCAGGCCGGAAGCCACTGCCAGCGAACTGCTGTAGTCCGCCCAGTTTAACTCTTCCGGAATAACCCCTTTGCCGGAGCCGGAAACAGCGGCACCGGTAATATCGCCGACGTCGAACTTGGCCTCCAGCCGGGTAATCAGCGAGTTTACCGCCAGTCTGGGGTTGCTGGTTATTTTTTCGGCATCAAGGAGAACGAGGCTGCCACTTTCCGTAACCAGGGCAAGTTTGGCGTTGATTGAACCGACATCCAGTCCCAGAGAATAGCTCATATCTAGCAAGTTTAACAGAACTGAGTCATCTTGGGAAGGTAGTCTCAGGCGCCGGACTAGTAACCGAGCCAGCCTTTACCTTGCCGCAGGCCGCGCAGGTAAGCCGCCTGGCCAACGTGCTGGAGATTATCGCTCATAACGCTGATCAGCCGCACCCCGACCGTCGGTAACGGCTGGAACCACGGCTCATCCAGTTCCAGGTCCAGGTCACCCTCCGACAGCGTGCCGATATACTGCTTTGCCCGCGCCAGAACGGCGCGGTGGTATTCGACGAGGACTGCCGCCGGCGGCGATTTGAATGCCGCCACGTCCCCGGAACTGTGGCCCCAGCCAACGTCAGCCGGATTGGCCGGCCGGTTGAAACGGGTATGCCACGCCTCGCTTATCCACAACTGTTCCTCTCCCATCAGGTCGGCAATGTGGTCATCCTGTACCCGGGTGAGGTGCCACGCCAGCCAGCCCATACTGTTACAATCGGGATTAGGCTGCCAGTCCAGGTCACTTTCCGTCAGCCCGTTCAGGGTTTCCTCCAACACTTCCAGTACGCGCCCGTAGCCATCAGTCAGTATCTGTCGATAATCCATGTCCGCCCCCATTCCGATACAATCGGAAACCGCCGTTCCGCCCGGTCCGCCGCCGGCTATTTGTCTGCCACCGGCATATACAGGGATGCGGATACGGGGTAGATTACTTCCAGGTATACCGAGGCGTCGGCCGACGACTCTTCATCATCTGCCGGGTTACGAAAGGTCAGAGTATAGGTATCTCCATCTGCTTCACTGGCCACAAACGAAAACCGGTCCGAATCAGGCTTTTCATCGTCCTCGTTCGGCCTGACCGGAGACCGGTAAACCAGCTCTTTAGCGGTAATAATAAAATCAATGTCACCGCCCTTTTCCAGGTAATAGTAGCCGTCCACTTCATTTTCATCGGAGAGCTTCATCAGTATCGCCATTTCGTCACCGGCGGCCACCTTGAAGCTTAGCTGCTTCATTTCCCATCCCTCACCGAGCTCCACCGCTTTGATTATCTTGAGGTCTGCCGAAGACGACGGCGTCGTGCCCTGAGTCAGGCTCGACAGCTCGTCGCAGCCGGTCACCGATAACAGCGACAGCACCATCAGGACGAGGACAATTTTCCCGACCATTTTTTAAGACCTCACTGTTTTTCGATCAACTGGCCCGCTTTTGCCTTGGCGATGAGTTTGTCTTCCCGCTGCACGTCTTCCATCGT
This sequence comes from uncultured bacterium, assembly GCA_965369965.1. Lineage (GTDB taxonomy): Bacteria > Chloroflexota > Dehalococcoidia > Dehalococcoidales > RBG-16-60-22 > JACZSH01. The sequence continues at coordinate 27,509 of CBDUSH010000005.1, forward strand.
CCTCGCCATTACTTCCGGCGGCGGTGTTTCCAGACCGTGTTTCCATTTCAGGAAGCGCAGTCCGGTAATCGGATAGAGAGCGCTCACCAGTACGTCCCCGATTTCGTCCGTTATATCCTTCACCGCCTCTTTGGCGGTGTCCATTTCCGGTTCCAGCAAATCGGCCGGACGACAGGTCACCGGAGTCTGCCCCCGCTTGTAACGTTTGAGCACCATGGCTTGTACCTCGGGGTCAATCGGCATCGGCGGCTTACCGTAGAGTCCGTAGCAATAGTCCATCACCTGGGTCGATACCAGCTTGTACCTGCCCACGAGCACGTTCTGCACCGCCTGCACGCCCACTATCTGACTGGTCGGGGTGACCAGCGGTGGATAACCAAGCTCTTTTCTCACCCGGGCCACTTCTTCGTATACTTCGGGAAGCCGGTGCAAGGCGTTTGACATCTGCAGCTGGGAGATAAAGTTGGATATCATGCCACCCGGTATCTGGTGCACCAGCACGCCGGTGTCGATAATCGACATCTTGGTCAGGTTCAGAAAGTTCCGGTATTTGGGGGCAATCGCTTCGAAATGTTCCCCCAGTTTGAGCATGAGGTTCAGGTCCAGGCCGGGGTCTCGGGGAGTCCCGCGCAGTGTAGCCAGCAGCGGCTCCAGGGCCGGTTCGGAAGAGCGCAGGGCAAAGGGAGCCAGGGCGGTATCAATAGCGTCCACGCCCGCTTCCGTCGCCTTGAGGTATGACATCGCCCCCATGCCGCTGGTGAAGTGGGTATGCAGCTGTATCGGTATTTTGACTTCTTTTTTAAGGGCGCTGATCAGGGTATAAGCGTCATCCGGGGAAATCAGCCCGGCCATGTCCTTGACGCAGATACTGTCCGCGCCCATGTCCTCCAGGATACGTGCTTTTTTCAGGTAGTAATCTAGGTTAAATACTTCCCCGCCCATCTTGGGGCCAATCAGGGAGTAGCAAATGGTAAGCTGTGAATGCTTGCCGCATTCCTTAACCGCCTGGTGCGACTTTTCCAGGTTTCGCTCGTCGTTCAGGGCGTCAAATATCCGGAATATATCAATGCCCACTTCCGCCGATTGACGGACAAAGGCGGTCACCACATCATCCGCGTAATGGCGGTAGCCGACCAGATTCTGTCCGCGGAGCAGCATTTGCAGAGGCGTGTCCGGCATCAGTTTTTTCAGGACACGCGGCCTTTCCCAGGGGTCTTCATTCAGAAACCGGGTGGCCACGTCAAAAGTAGCCCCGCCCCACACCTCCATCGAATAAAACCCGGCTTTATCCATCTCCCCGGCAATGCCCACCATGTCTTCGGTGCGCATCCGGGTGGCCAGATTAGACTGGTGCCCGTCACGTAAAGTAACGTCGGTGATTTTTAAGGGATTTCTGTTTTTCTCTTCACTCATTGCTTAAAGTCAACTCCCGCTATATTTTTAGCCTGGAACCGGCGTTT
>CBDUSH010000006.1:0-27949 GCA_965369965.1 uncultured bacterium
CAACCTCCAACTCTTTCGTTTCCCCCTTTGAAAAAGGGGGATTAAGGGGGATTTTTCCCCCGCGCAATACCTGCCCTGTCATTGCAAGAAACACCTCCATCCGTCATTGCGAGGAGCCCCGCATTGATGCCGTTCTTTTAGGGCAAAGCCCTTGCTAAGGGGAAGGGGGATTAAGAGGGGATGGGGTTAACAAGATAAGCCGGAAGTGAGGCAAATTAAAACAGGTAGTGCTATAATAGGTCGGTTTTATCTTTAACAGGCTGTTTTCAGTCAAGGATTGTGATGCTCCCGATATTACTCAGTGTCGTCGTCATCTCGCTCTCCGGAGCCATGGCCCCCGGGCCCATGTTCGCCGTCACCCTGGCCAAAAGCTACAAGTCCCCCTGGGCAGGCACCCAGATTGCTCTGGGCCACGCCGTCATTGAAGTCCCCTTAATACTGCTTATCTACTTTGGCTTTGCCCGCTTTTTCGGGTCGGAAACCGTCCAGTTCGCCCTCAGCATCATCGGCGGCGGCATGATTATCTGGCTCGGCGTTTCCCTCTTCCGCGCCCGTACCGAGGTGGTTAAAAAAGGCCGGGAACTGCCCTATAACGCCTACACCGCCGGCATTCTCACCAGCGGCCTCAACCCCTTCTTCCTGCTCTGGTGGGCAACCATCGGCAGCCTGCTTATCATGAGAATGGCCCCCTTCGGTATCGCCGGACTGGTCGCTTTCATCATCGTCCACTGGGCGACCGACTTTATCTGGCTTACCTTCGTTTCCTTCGTGGTTTACCGGACACACGCCTTCTGGGGGTTGAGGTTCCAGGAGTGGCTGTTTATCGGCATCAGCCTGCTGCTGGTCGGCTTCGGCGTCTGGTTCCTGATATCAGGCATTCTACTGGTGATATAGAGGTATAATGACCATGAAAGTTGGCAGCGTTTATCACCCCGTCTACCTTAAGCACGACACCGGCTATCATCCGGAAAACGCCCGCCGTCTGGAAGCCATCGTTGCCCACCTGGAAGCGACCGGCCTCCAGCAGCAGCTGACCCCCATCGAAGCCCGCCCGGCCACCCTGGAAGAGCTTTCCCGGGTGCATTATCCCCGGCACATCGCCCGTATCGAGGCGGCGGCTCTCAGCGGCGGCGGCAACCTCGACGCCGATACGCCGATGTCAGCCGGTTCGTATCAGGCGGCTCTCTACGCCGCCGGAGGCGTCCTCCGGGCAGTCGATGCGGTAATGGACAACACCGTCACCAGCGCTTTTGCCCTGGTCAGACCCCCCGGCCACCACGCCACTCCCGGGCAGGCCATGGGCTTCTGCCTGTTTAACAATATCGCTGTCGCCGCCCGGTACGCACTGGACAAATACCTGCTGGAACGCGTCCTTATCATCGATTTTGACGTTCACCACGGCAACGGCACCCAGGACGCCTTTTATAATAACCCGCAGGTACTCTATATTTCCACCCACCAGTATCCTCACTACCCGGGCAGCGGCGATATCGGGGAAATCGGCATCGGCGGCGCTCAGGGAGCCACCGTCAACATACCTTTACCGGCCGGCTCCGGAGACGACGAATACGAGCAGGTCTTCCAGGGGGTTATCGTCCCCGCCGCCGAGCGTTTCCGCCCCCGCCTCATCCTGGTATCCGCCGGTTACGACGCGCACTGGGCGGACGAACTGTCCATGATGCAGGTCAGCGTGAGCGGCTTTGCCGGCATGGTAAGGACGATAAAGGGGCTGGCCGACCGGTTAACCGGCAGCCGGCTGGTCTTTGGCCTGGAAGGCGGCTACAATCTCCCCGCCCTGGCCGACTCGGTAAAAACCACCTTTGAGGTGCTCCTCGACCGGGAAGACATCGACGACCCGCCGGGGAAAACGCCCCATGCGCGAGCCGCCCCTGACATTTCCCGGCTGGTCAGCAAATTAAGAGAGATTCACGACCTGTCCTAGTCTCCGGGGCGTCATCAGGGTAAACTGCGGGGTGAACTGGCTTACCCCCTCGGCATAAATCCCCGAAGCCCTAATGCTTTTCTTGCCGCCGTTCCGGCGGCACCGGGCATTTCTCACAGTCCTCCCCGCACGGCTCCACGTGGATGGTCAGGCTGGCGCGTCTCAGCTTACTCTTGATGTCCTTCTCCAGGTGATCGCACATCCGGTGGGCTTCCGCCACGCTGATATCCTTGGGCATGACCAGGTGAAGGTCGATGTATCTCCGGTTACCCGCCTTGCGGGTGCGCAACGCGTGAAAGTTAATCAGTTCGCCGGCGTGTTCCATTATTGCCGTCCGGATAATTTCTTCCTCCGCCTCGGGCAGCTTGGCATCGATAAGGTCGGAGATTGATTTTCGCATCACGTCATAGGCGGTACGGACAATCAGCGCCGCCACCAGCAGGGCCACCACCGGGTCGAGGATATTCAATCCGGTCAGCTGGACCAGGATCAGCCCGGCCAGCACCGCCACCGAACTGAGGACATCGGCAAACATGTGGCGGGCGGTTGCCTCCAGCGCCACCGATTCGGCCGCCCGGGCCACCCGGCGTACCTGCCAGGCCACCGCCCCGTTTATCACCACCGCTGCCGCCGTCACCCAGATTCCCAGGGCCACCATCTCCAGCGTTCCACCGCTGATTAAGCGGTTCACCGCCTCATAGGCAATGGCGCCCGCGGCCAGGAATATCAGGCCGGCGATAATGGCGCTGGCGATGCTCTCCACCTTGCCGTGGCCGAAGGCGTGCTGCCGGTCGGGCGGTTTACTGGAAATACGGATACCGACGTAGCCGATAATAACTCCGGCCAGGTCAATCACGCTGTGGACGGCATCCGCCCGTATGGAAATACTGCCGGTAATGATACTGGCGGCCGCTTTAAGCAGTATCAGCAGGGCGACCGAAAAAATGGAAAGCCTGGCAACACCGCTCCGGGTGGAAAACATCTCCGCTCACCTGCCTTCAGGCTTTTGCCCGGCGTGAAGGAAACCACCGGACAAACCGCCCCCACTCCCCTTTGTCCCAGACCACCAGCAGTGTCGGCGCAATACCTATGGAACTGAAGGTACCCGCGATGATACCGATTATCAGCACGGCCACAAAATTCTGTATCGTCGCCCCGACGAAGAAAAGCAGGGTGAGGACCACCACCAGCGTGGTCAGACTGGTATTGATGGAGCGCCCCAGCGTCTCCACCAGGCTGTTATTGACCACCGTCTCGAAGCTCATGTGTTCGCTTATTTTCAGGTTCTCCCGTATCCGGTCGAAAATAACCACCGTGTTGTTCACACTGTAGCCGATAACCGCCAGGATACCGGTAATAAACATCAGGTTAATCTGCCAGTTCAGGATACCGCCCAGGATGGAGAAAACCCCCATCGCCACCAGCGCGTCATGGGCCAGGGCAATTATGGCGCAGGTACCGTAATGAAACGGTTTGGGCATACGGCGGAATGCCCAGGTGACGTAGAACAGTATGCCCACCGCCGCCACTATCACGGCGATAGTCGCCGTCCGCGCCGTCTCCTCGGCAATCAGGGGTGATACCGACGAGAATTCCGGCTCGGTCAGGCTGCCGAAACGCGCTTCCAGTCCGGCCTGCAATTCCGCCCGGTCATCGATGTCCAGCTGGTGGGTGCGTATCAGGTAATCACCGGTCCCGGTGCGCTGGATAATAACGTCCCCGTAACCCAGGGAAGCCAGTTCCTCCATCAACTGGCTCTGGGACACTTCCTGCTCGAAATCCACCGTCAGCAGGGAGCCGCTGCTGAATTCAATGCCGGATTTCAGCCCCACCGTAAGCAGGGAAACCACCCCGATCAGGATGACTACCCCCGAAATGAGGAAGAACCGGAATCTATGACCGACAATATCAAACATCGCTCTTTTTCCTGACATTAACGCTGAATAATGAAGTCTTCTTCGCCAGAGAAGTACCCACGAACAGGCGCAGCAGGGTACGGGTAACCACTATCGCCGTGAACATGCTCGCTAAAATCCCGATGCCCAGGGTTATGGCGAAACCCTTCACCGGGGCGCCGGCGACGATGCTGTTCCCAACCCAGAACAAAATGGCGCAGACAATAATTGTCGTGATGTTACTGTCGCGGATGGCGTTCCAGGCCCGGTTAAAACCGGCCTCAATGCCCGCCCCCAGCGTCCGCCCCGTCCTCAGTTCCTCTTTCATCCGCTCGAAAATGAGCACATTGGCGTCCACCGCCATGCCGATGGAAACGATAAAGCCACCCAGCCCGGCCAGGGTGAGGGTGACCGGTATCAGCTTGAACAGGGCCAGTATCAGCGCCCCGTAGAAAATCAGCGCCAGGCTGGCCAGGACGCCGGAGAGGCGGTAGTAGGCAATCATAAACAGCATCACCAGTATTATCCCGATTATCCCCGCCTTGACACTCATATCGATAAAACTGGCGCCCAGTATCGGCGACACCGTCTGGTCGTAGATAGGCGTCAAAGGCAGCGGGAGGCGTCCGGCGTTCAACAGCAGTGAAAGCTCGGTGGCTTCGTTCAGGCTCAGCCCTTCAACCTGTCCCCGGTCGGTAATCCTGGAGCGCACAATGGGCGCAATCGGCCGCCCGTCATCCCCCAGCAGCGGTTCGCCGCTCAGGAAAATACCCAGCGGTTCGCCGATCATGTTACCCGTAATTTCCCCGGATAGCTGGCTGCCTTCCTTGTTCCATTCGAAAATGAGCAGCACTTCGCCGAATTCACCGGTACGGACATAGGTATTCTCGTTGAAATAAGCGCTGGTCAGGTCTCTCTCTTCCCCGCCGATGCGGCCCGCCGCCGGCACCCATTCCCCATCATCCGTCAATTCACGGAACTCAAGCAGCGCCGTCTGACCGATCAATCGCTTGGCTTTCTCCGCCTCGACGATACCGGGCAGCTCCACCAGGATACGGTCGGTACCCTGTTTCTGAATGACCGGCTCGGTCACGCCGAGAACATTGATTCTCTTTTCAATAACGGCAATAGCGCCGGCCATCGACTCTTCTTCCATACCCGGACTGACGGAAGAAAAATCGGCCTGGTAGACCATGTGGATACCGCCCTGCAGGTCAAGGCCCAGCCGCATCGCCTCCCGGCCGAACATCGGGGTCAGCAAAGTACTGACCGAAAATCCGAAAATGGCCAGTATTATTATCAGTACCAGAAAGTTTTTCCGCATTATCTATCTACCTGTATTTTACTCATCTCCGGAAAGGGATGGCGCCGGGAATCGCTCCAGGTAAGCCAGGGCTTCTTCCTTGGTGGACACCTCTCCCCCCGCCTGCGCTTCGCGCACCGCTTCCAGCATTTCTCCGATGCGAGGTCCCGGTTTCAGGCTAAAACACTCCATTATATCATATCCGTCAACTAATTTGGGCGGTTTCGTCAGGGTTTCTTCTTCAAAACGCCGCTCCAGCACGTAATCCACCGTCGCCGCGTGTTCCTGCCACCCCGCCATTTCCAGGTTCGGCCCCCGTGTCGCCAGGTGGTCCGCCAGACTCAGGAAAAATATATCGATCCCCGCCTCCCCGGTATCACGGAAATAACGGTAAATTGCCCGGTGGGAGGGCATCCCCTCCTGGCTCATCTGGGTCGGCCGGAGATGGTTCTGCACCAGCAGTTCAACTATTTTTATTTCTTTGCCGCTGAAACGCAATCTTCCCAGGATATCGGCCGCCATCTCCGCCCCTGCCTGGGGATGTCCCAGGAAACGCATCCGCCCCGTCGCGTCGAAAGCTTTGGTCTGCGGCTTGGCGACGTCATGCAGCAGTGCCGTCAGTTTGAGCACGGCGCCCCGGGTGCTGCCGTGGCTGACTTCCCGGCCAAAATGCTCCGCCAGTTCGTCCGTCCAGGGAACCGCCGCCAGGACGGCGTCACCGGCATACTCCCATTCCCCCTGCCGGAGCAGGAACTCAACGGCGTCCACCGTTCTGATCGAATGCGCCAGGACAGTCCAGAAATGCTCTTTGGGCTGCTCTACGTCTGCCGCCAGGGCCAGTTCCGGAATCATGGCCGTGAGCAGACCCAGCTCGTTAAGGTAAGCCAGAAAGCGGCCTGCCTCCGGCTTTGCCAGCAGCCTGAGCAACTCTTCCCTGACCCGCTCACCGGCGACGCCGCCGATTAAGCCGGCGGACTGCCGGAGACAGCCTTCCGTCTCTTTATCGATACTGAAATCAAGTTCGGATGCCAGCCGTACCGCCCGCAGCAGACGTACCGGGTCTGACTGGAAAGCCTCCGCCGAAACCATCCGGATCAGCCTGGCCGCCAGGTCGTCCTGTCCGTGAAAGGGGTCGATCAGCGCCGGGGATTGGGGCCGGCGCACAAACTCCTCAATGTCTATCGCTATCGCGTTAATGGTGAAATCACGCCGTGCCAGGTCGGCTTCAATGCCGCCCTTGAATGAGGTGAAATCGAGCGTCGGTTTTTCACCGGATGGGGCCGCCTCGCCGTTGAGCACCACCCTGGCTATCCGGTTGGCCTCGTCCAGCGGGACGTAACGGCCGCCCAGCTCTGCCGATATTCCCTGTGCCGTCTCCAGCGCGTCACCGGCGACGGCGATATCGATGTCTCCCGCCACCCGCTCCATCAGCCGGTCCCGCACAAAACCACCTGTCAGGTAGGCTTTTATTCCCTGTCCGGAAAGAAAACAGCTCACCCTGGCCAATAGTGCTGAAACGCTGGGATCGATAGACAACGCCAAATCCGCCACCACCTGAAGATACATCCGTTAAACTATACTACTCGCCGCTGTTTTTATCAAGCTCAGGCAGCCTCCGGCGCGGCCGGTTTTACCTTGAAATTTCCCCGCCGCCGCCGGTCCGGTCATCATCAATCTCAGCCTCAACCTCCCCCCCGGCGAAAACCGGCGGAACCCTGTCCGCGCTATCGGAAAAACGGCCGGTTGATTTGTTCACGCCGCGTGGACTATAATTGTCTGGCTCTGGATAGCCATCCCGGATAACTGTTATAATATAAGGCGAAAATGGGACTGACCGGCAAAATACTTGCCTTTGACTTGCCTGCCTCAGACGGCAGTCGCGGCCTGCGCCAAAATTGAAACGAAAATGGGATTAACCAGCAAAATACTCGCCGGGGATGTTTCCGCCGCCGCCCGGCTCATCAGCCGCCTTGAGGACGAAGCGCCAGACGCTTTCGACGAGATGAGCCGCATCTACCCTCATACCGGCAAAGCCTGGGTCGTCGGCATCACCGGCTCTCCGGGCGCCGGCAAGAGCACCCTCACCGGCAACCTCATCGGTCATTTCAGAGCGCAGGACATGACGGTAGGCGTCATCGCCGTTGACCCCACCAGCGCCTTCACCGGCGGGGCGATTCTGGGTGACCGCATCCGTATGCAGAAACACGGCGCCGATAAAGGCGTCTTCATCCGCAGCCTGGCCACACGGGGCTGGATCGGCGGGCTGGCCCGGGCAACCCTCGGTGCCATCCGCGTCATGGACGCCCTGGGCAAAGACATCATCCTGGTGGAAACAGTCGGTTCGGGGCAGATAGAGATTGACATCACCCGGGCCGCCGACAGCACCGTCGTCGTCCTGATGCCCGGCGCCGGCGATGAAATCCAGATGATGAAAGCCGGCATCCTGGAAGCGGCCGATATTTTCGTCATCAACAAGGCCGACCGCACCGGCGCGGACGCGCTGAAAACCAACCTGGAGACCATGCTCATGATGAAGACTCAAGCGGCCGGTGACTGGCAGCCCGGCATCGTCCCCACCGAAGCCATCTACAACCGGGGCACCGCTGAACTGGCCGCCGAAATAGGCCGCCACCGGGAGTACCTCGTCTCCAGCGACGAGCTGGCCAAACGCCGCAAAGCCAGGGTAAAACTGGAACTCATGGAGACACTGGAAAGTTACCTCAGGGATTATATCAGCGATATCGATAAAGGCGATTACCTGGAAAATTTCGTCGATGCCCTGTCACAGGGGAAAACCGACCCCCTCTCCGCCACCCGGCAGATAACCGGCCGGCTGGCCGGTGACCTGTGCCGGCGGCACGACGGCAAGTAAACGGTTCGACGGGAGAAGAAAATGGATTTCACCTTAAACGAAGAACAGAAAATGATCCGGACCATGGTGCGGGACTTTGCCGAGAAGGAACTGGAACCAATCGCGGCGCGGATAGACGAAGAAGCCGTCTTCCCGGCGGAGAGCATCCGTAAAATGGCCGCCCTCGGCCTGATGGGTATCCCCTTCCCCGAGGAATACGGCGGCATGGGCAGCGGCATGTTAAGCTTCGCCGTCGCCGTGGAAGAAATGGCCCGCGTCTGCGCGGCTACCTCCACCATCTACCTGGTCACCACCGGGCTTGCCTCCCAGCCGCTCTTCCACTTTGGCAACGAAGAGCAGCGGCGCCGCTTCGTTCCGCCGCTGGCCGGCGGTGAAAAACTGTCCTGCTTCGCCCTGACCGAGACCGGCGCCGGCAGTGACCCGGCCGCCATGGAAACCACCGCCGTCCCCAAAGACGGCGGCTACGTGCTCAACGGAAACAAGATTTTTATCACCAACGGCGCCGAGGCCGACATCATACTGGTCTTCGCCACCATGGATAAATCCCTGCGCCACAAGGGCATCACCGCCTTCGTCGTCGAAAAAGGCAGTCCCGGCTATTCGGTGGGCAAGCACGAGAACAAGCTGGGGATACGGGCTTCCTCCACCGTGGAGCTGGTCTTCGAAGACTGCTACGTACCCGCCGAAAACCGTATCGGCAACGAAGGTGACGGGTTCAAAGTAGCTCTCAACGCCATCGACGAGAGCCGCGTAATCGTCGCCGCCCAGGCGCTGGGCATCGCCCAGGCCGCTTTCGAAAAATCCCTGTCTTACGCCAGAGAACGCCAGCAGTTCGGCCAGCCCATATCCGGCTTTCAGGCAATCCAGTGGATGCTGGCCGACATGGCCACCCAGATTGACGCCGCCCGTTTGCTGACCTACCGGGCCGCCTGCCTCCAGGACGATAACCAGCCCTTCGTCAAGGAGGCCGCCATGGCCAAGGTCTTCGCCGCCGAAACCGCCATGTCGGTGACTACCAAGGCCATCCAGATATACGGCGGCTACGGCTACAGCAAAGAATATCCCCTGGAACGCTATTTCCGCGATGCTAAAATCACCGAAATCTATGAGGGTACCTCCGAAATGCAGCGGATGACCATCGCCCGCCAGATTATCCGGGAAGGATAAAATAAAGAAGCCGGTTGCCGCCGGCGGACAGGGCCAGAGAGGGTAAAACTATGAGCAGCCAGAAAACAACCCGGCAGATTCTTGAGGAAAAAACGGCCGCCGGTGAGCGCGTTCCTCTCTACAGTCCGGAAGCGATAAAAAACATATCCCGGGAGTTTGATCGCTGGCAAAACACCGTCGTCCGGGAGCAGGACCGGCAGAACTGGGCGGTCACGCCCCACACCATGCTCGGTTCGGAAATACCCCGGGACCTGATATACACCCCGCTCAATAACGCCGGGCTTGACTACCAGCAGGATTTGGGCTTTTCCGGAGAAGAGCCTTACACCCGCGGCATCCACCCCAACGTTTACCGCGGCCGTACCTTCACCATGCGCCAGCTCTTCGGCGCCGGTTCCCCGGAAGAATGCAACCGGCGCATGAAAACCCTCCTCGAACACGGGGCTACCGGCACCAACTGGGCGCTTGACCTGGCCACGGTGCAGATGTTTGACTCCGACGAACCGGAAGCCAGGGGACAGGTAGCCACCGTCGGCGTGCCTATCGACTGCGTGGCAGACATGGAGGCAATCTGCAAAGACATTCCCATCGATAAAGTGAGCGCTTCCATCGTCACCCACTACCCGCAAAACACGGCCATCACCTTCCCGATGTACCTGGTTATGGCCGAACGCCGGGGCGTCCCCTGGGACAAGCTCGCCGGCAGCGTGCAGAACGATTTTATAATGGAAAGTCTGGTGCGCAGCGCTCCCGAATATATCCCGCCCCGGGACGATTTCCGGATACAGTGCGACAACATCGAGTTCATCCGGAAAAACGTGCCCCGGTGGAATTACGTCACCCTGAACGGATATAACCTGCGGGAGTGGGGCACTTCCGGCGTCACCGAGATGGCCGTTGCCCTCTCCACCGGTATCGCCATCCTCACCGAAATGACCCGCCGGGGACACGACGTCGACTGGATTGCCGAAAGGCTGGCTTTCTTCTGGGCGCCGGCCAATGATTTCTTTGAAGAAGTGTCCCGTATCCGGGCGGTGAGACGGCTGTGGTATAAGATAATGAAATACCGGTTTGAGGCCAAAAAACAGCGCTCGATGTGGATGCGGTGCCACGTACAGACTTCGGGCGTCTCCCTGACCCGTGAAGAGCCGATGAACAACGTGATACGGTCGGCTTACCAGGCCCTGGCCGCCGTGCTCGGCGGCGCCCAGTCACTCCACGTGGACTCCTATGACGAAGCTTACTCCGTCCCCTCCGAAGAAGCTTCCCTGCTCTCCCTGCGCACCCAGCAGATTATCGAGGCCGAGACGCAGGTCACCCAGGTGGTCGACCCGCTGGGCGGTTCTTTCTACGTGGAATCGCTGACCAATGAAATCGAGGCCAGAATCCTGGACGAGGTGGATGAAATTGAACGCCTGGGCGGCATCGTAGAGGTAGTCGCCAGCGGCTGGCTTCACCGCAAGGTCGTCCGGCACATCGAGCGTGAGCAAAAAATGATTGAAAGCGGCGAGATTAAAGTGGTCGGCCGCAATTACCACCGCGACCCCAATCTGAAAATGCCCGACGTCCAGGTCCACGAGTTCGATGAAAATATCGCCCGGCAGATGCATGACAAACTGGCCAGGCTGAGACAGCAACGGGACAACGAAAAGGTGGAACGCTGCCTGGCCGCCCTCAAAGAGGCCTGCCGGAACGGCGATAACGTAATGCAGTATACCCTGGAATGCGCCCGGGCGGACGTCACCGAGGGCGAAATGCGCCGTGTTTTCACCGAAGCCTTCGGTTCCTGGAAACCACCCATTTACGGATAATAAGTGAAAGGTCAAGCGAATATGGCTCAGATAAAGAGTAAAATCAAGGTACTGCTCGCCCAGTTCCCTCTGGAGTCGCACAATCGGGGAGTAATCACCGTCGCCGGTATGCTTAAAGACGCCGGTATGGAAGTCGTCCTTATCGGCAACGACTTACCGGAGCGGATAATCGAAACCGCCGTCCAGGAAGACGCCGACGTCGTCGGCATCAGCACCTACTGCGGCGGAGAACTGGCGCTGGGGGCCGACCTCATGAAAAGCGCTGAGGAAAAGGGGATAAAAAACAGCACCGTCTTTCTGCTCGGGGGCATATTCCCGCCCAAAAACATGGCCCGCCTCAAGGAACTGGGCTTCAGCGCCACTTTCCTCTCCGCAGACCGGGCGGAGATAGTCTCCTGTATCGAGGAGGCGGTCGCCGGGAAAAAAGGCGCCGCTCAGTCCGGGGCGGCGTAAATCCTGACCTCGGTCTCTCCTTCCACCACCCGCTTCCCGTCCTGGTTGGCACAGGTTGTTTTCAGGCGGACGGTTCCCTGGTCCCGGCGCGTGTCGACCACCTCGGCGGTGGCCGTTATCGTATCCCCGATTTTCACCGGCCTCAGGAACCGGCTGGAGTGGGAAACCAGGATAACCAGGCCGGGAAGCCTGGCTACCGCCGCCGATATCAGCGATATGGCGATTACCCCGTGGGCAATCTTCCCGCCGAACATGGTCTTCCGGGCAAATTCCTCGTCCAGATGCACCGGGTTATAGTCCCCGGAAACCTCGGCAAATTTTACGATGTCAGCTTCAGTAATAGTCCTGGTATGAGTAGTTTGGTAGCCGATATCTATTCCCAGCCTCTCCAGAAGAGACGGTTCATCCTCTGCCATAAATTACCTCCCGGCTGTTTTCACTGATTATTCTTCACCTTTGGTCGCTTCCGCCGCCATGATGGCGGCGCCCAGGGCGGTGATTATCTGGGGCTGCGGGGGCAGCCGCATCCGTACCCCCAGCTTTGCCTCCACCGCCCTGATTAGGCCGGCATCAAAGCCGCCGCCCCCGCTCAGGGCGCAGTCCGCCTCCATCCCCACCCGATCGACCAGGGCGGCTATTTTATCGGCCAGCGCCTGGTGCACCCCGGCCAGGATATCCTCCACGGCGCTGCCCTCAGCCACCCGGGAAACGGCTTCCGATTCCCCGAAAACGGCGCAGCCGGTGCTGAAAGCGACCGGGTTGTTCGATTTCAGGGAAAGGGGGCCGATGTCTTTTAATTCGACCTGTAGAACGTTGGCGATTACTTCCATGAAGCGCCCGCTGCCCGCGGCGCACTTCTCGCTGACCGTGAAACCGGTCACCAGCCCGCTCCCGTTCAACCGTATCACCTGGCTGGACTGCGCCTGCACGTCGATTATCGTCCTCACCGATGGAAAGACGCCGTTCATGCCCCGGGCGCAGCACCGGATATCGGTAACCGGCTCGTTCGGGAAGGGGACGTTGCCCGCGCCCTGTCCGGTGGCCACCGTCGCCGTGATGTCGGCGGCGGACAACCCGGTTTTATCCAGCAGTTCCCCTCTCAGTTTTTCGGCGGCCGCCCGGTAATTCACCCCGGAAGGCAGCACGTGGCAGGCCAGGAGCCGGCCGTCCCCGGTGACCACCCCTTTACTCGTCCTCGACCCGATATCAATACCCAGATAATAAACCGTCATAAATCACGTCTGCCGGAAAAAGGTAGCCTCCGTCAATCGGCGTTCCTTCCTGATGACGGTCTCCCCCTTTTCCCGCGCCTTGTCCACAATGTCCTTCCCCAGCAGGGCCGCCCCCAGTGCCCCGCTTATCAGCGGGTCGTCCGGGACTGACACCTCTACGCCCAAATTAGCTCTCACCGCCTTGACCACCCCGCTGTTTTTGGCCACCCCGCCGGTAAAGACCACCTCCGGCTCTATCTTCAGTTGCCGCAGCATACCCACCGCCCGGCTGGCGATTGCCTGGTGAAGTCCGGCCACGATATCCTCCAGCGGGACTCCGTCCGAGAGACGGGCGGTCACTTCCTGCTGGGCAAAAACGGTGCAGGTGTTGCTGATGCCGGCCGGGTTGGCCGATTTCACAGAGAGGCTGCCCAGTTCGGCCAGTTCCAGCCCCAGCGCCCGGGCGATGACCTCCAGGAAACGCCCCGTCCCCGCGGCGCACTTGTCGTTCATCACGAAGTCGGTAAGCTTGCCGTCTTTCAGCTTCAGCCCCTTGGCGTCCTGCCCCCCGATATCCAGCGCCGTCCTCACGCCGGGAAAGAGGCTGGCCACCCCCCGCGCGTGGCAGGTCAGTTCCGTAATCTGGCGGTCGGCAAAAGGGACGTTGATGCGCCCGTACCCGGTGGCCACCACAAAGGCTATGTCCGGGAAAGGCAGTCCGGCCAGCCCCAGCGCTTCCTCCATCACCCGGTTGGCCAGGCGGCGGTGCTCGGCGCCGGTATGGCTTTCCACCCGGGAGAGTACTCGCTCTCCGGCGTCGATAATCACCACCTTGGTCATCGTCGAACCGAGGTCGATACCGGCAAAATAAAGTGGTTCCGCTTTCAAATCCGCCTTTTCCTTCGAAAAGATTTTATGGGTTTATTTACAAAATATCCCTCGCTCATAGGTTAGCCGATATTATTGGGGGAGTCAAAAAAACACCGGAAAGCGGGGTGTCCAAGAGGGGCGCTGCCCCTCTTCCCCAAAATGTCCCCCTTTCCTGGCAAGGAGAGGGGGATAAAGGGGGTGAGGTCAACCAAAACCAATCAGCCGATTATCTCCAGGAACGCCTGCAGCCTCGTCCTCAACTGCGCCAGGGCTCCCTTGCTGTAATCATGCTCCAGGTAAATACACGCCAGCCCGATGCTTTCCAGGTAGTCTTTCAGTGACGGCACCTCGTAGCCGTAAATATCGCAGTACCTCATCACCTGCAATATCACCCCGTTCACCCGCCACTGCCGGGCATAATCTTTCAGGTGGCCGAAGCGGCTCTCCAGGTCGGCCATGTAGTCTTTTCTCCCGTTCCCGTCGGGAACCGTTTCCCGAAAGGTACGCGGGCTTCTCAGCGCCACCAGGTAGCGGTCGGCCAGCCCGTCCCGCGGGTCTCTGGTAATCTCCACCGGCGGGAAGTAGTCCCGGCTCCCCAGCGTGCTGTCGTCCATGACCACGTTTGCCCCCAGGCTCTCCGCCAGTTCGACCAGCGCCGTGTTATCGATAATGCTCCCCCAGACCATGAGCCGCGCCGGTTTCTGCCCCGGGCCATCCTCACGCTGCCTGACTTCGCCGATAACCTGTTCCAGGAGTTCGTTCCCCTCGGCCACCGGCAGGCTGACCACGGCCACCATCACCCGGACGGTTTCCGCGCCCGATATCAGCGGCGGGTCGGGTTTCCTCAAATCGTACAGTTCCCGCACCAGGACACGCTGCCGGTTATGAATACTGACCGCCCTCCGCAGTTTTTCGGCGGTAAGTTCCTGCCCGGTCAGTTCCTCCAGTGTCTTCTGGAAGTCCCGCAGCAATGCCCGGTGCTGTTTCCGGGCCGCCTGGTGGGTGGTATGCGGCGTATCGATAAAGTGGACGTAAGGGGGGTTGAGGTAGGTGCGCCAGATATGAGCCGTCTTCTCGCTTACCTCGCAGCCGTGGGCAAAGACCACCCCGTCCAGAAAGTCGTACTTCCCCTTCAATCCCAGGTCCATGACACTGCGCAGGAACGGGCAGACCGCCGTGGGCAGGCAGGCGTCCGCCCGGGTAATCGGTTCGTTCAGGTCGCCCAGCAGCCGGTAGGGCACCAGGTCGAGGGCGGTCAGCATCTCCACCACCGGAAATATGTCCAGGTAGCCGATAATCCTCTGCCCGCCCGCCTTCAGTTCGGTAACCCTGGCCGCCCGGTCAGCGTAAATCTCGGTTACCCGGTTCAGTCCCGTTGCCATCACCAGTCGAACCCCGCTTCTTTTCTCACCACCCGGTAGTGCCGCATCGTCTCCTCGAAGGTCTCCGCCTTCCGCAATGCCTCCGCCGGGTTAAACAGGTTGAGGTCGACGATGTCCCCTTCCACCACCAGCGAGGGCACTTTCAACTGCTCCATGAGCTGGTTCTGCACCACCGTCAGGTGGTTGGTGGCGGTACGGCAGGTCAGCAGGGGATGCAGCAGTATCCCGTCGCACCGGTATTCTTTAACCATTTCGAGATAAGGATGCGCGAAATAGCCCCACCCGTCCCCGGTCTGGTAAGCGTCCTCGAAATAGCCGGAAAAATACTGGTAGGTCAGCCCGGCGATGCGTTCCAGAGGGTCGCTCAGGCCGCTCAAATCCACCGGTTTCGGCGGGTGATACGCCCAGCTTTCGATGACAAAGTTCCAGCCCCGCTCCGCCAGCTGGTTGAAAAAGCTCAGGCTGTGCCACGGCGGCAGCTCGGCGAAGGCAACCCGGTATTTTTCCTCGGGCACCGCCCCGGTGCGGTTATCCACCATGGATTTCACTTCGTCATACATGTCCCGGTACAGTCCGGCGGTTATTTTCGGGTCGGAAGCCATGTAGAGGGAAGCCGGCATACTGCTCCAGAAATCGCGGGAGTGCATCGGGCAGGGTCTTGCCTTGCGCAGTTCGTTCACCTCGTGCCATACCCGGTTCATTTCGATGGTGTCATCGACGATTTCCCCAAGCCGGGCATAGTCCATCTTCCTGTCCAGCTGTTTTTCCAGAAAGCCGATGAGTTCTCTCAGTTCTTCCACCAGGAAGCAGATGTTATGCTCGCGGTTACCTTCGATCCGGCTCTCCGGCACGCCCGGATGGGGCATCTCCAGCACCCACACCGGCGCGTCCAGGTAGCGCCCCAGCGCCTGGAACCACTTGTAGCGTGTATCGCAAAAATAGCCGGAACCGAGCAGCAGGGTCGGCGGGGGCATCCCGCCCATGGGCGCCTCGGGGGGAATTTCGCCCAGTTCTTTCATCCGCGCCGCGTAACCCAGACAGTTCCGGGCGTAACCGCACATGTGAGTCGGGAAACCGTCCGAATCGGAGTAAGCCAGATAGCTCGGGGCGGTGCCGAAAGCGGCGCAGACGGCGCCGAAGTCTTCCGGATAGATGGTGGCCACGTCCATGGCTCTGAGAACGGCGTCGCCGCCCCACCAGTTGACCATGCACCAGGCAACCGGCTCGCCTGCCTTGCTGGCAGCCACCGCTTTCTCATATGTCCCGTCCACCAGCGCCCGCAGGGGGTACATCGTTTTCAGCCGGTTAATGACCCTTTTCTTCTTTTCTTCAGCCACAAGACGCCTCTATATACGACGCGAAAAAAATCTGGGAAAGCTGCCGTCCGGCCCCTGGCCGGCCTCATACCGCCGCCGCTCTATCCCGTTAACGACGCCGGTCTCAGCCCCGCAACCGGAAAAGCGGCCGGGTGCTCTCGCCGTCGGAATAACGGTCGCCGGGAAGCACCTTGTTGCCGTCCATGCTTACTTTCTGCCCGATCAGTTCCATGCCGACTGCCGCCGGGTCGCTGCCGATAAGGTTCCCCATCACCCAGGGGCCTTCATCAAGCTCCACCAGCAGGACGATGTAAGGGGCTTCGTCCTCGCGGCCTTCCGCGGCGACGTTGTTGCTGGTAAAGGTTTGAATCCGGCCCTCTCCGGTAAGTTCGGTTATCTCCATATCGCTGCCGGCGCAGTCCCCGCAGACCATTTTCGGCGGTGACGTCACCGCGCCGCATTGCTGGCATTTCAGACCCAGTAACCTGTTTTCCTTAAGCGCCTCGCTGTATTCCTTAAAAGTAAGCTTGTATTCCATCACTTGCCTCCGTAGCGGTTAAATCGTCTCTCTTTACCAGCCGCGCTGCAGAATCATGTTCACCAGCGTGCCGCCGTCTCCACCGAGGGTGTCGGTCATCCCTATCCGGGCGCCTTCCACTGTTCGCTCCGGCTCCACCTCGCCCCGCAGCTGCTTGGTCACTTCGTAGACCTGGCCGGCGCCGGTGGCGCCGATAGGGTGTCCCTTGGACTTCAGCCCGCCGGACGGATTAATGGCTATCTTGCCGCCGATGGCTGCTTCGCCCTTCATCCAGGCTTCACCGGACGTACCGTAGTCAAAGAAGCCCAGTCCTTCGGCGGCAATCAGGCTGGCGATACTGAAACAGTCATGCAGCTCGCAGAAATCGATGTCCGCCGGTTTCAGCCCCGCCATTTCGTAGGCTCGCTGCGCCGATATTTCCCGGGCCTTCAGCCGGGGCAGATGATCCCGCTGGCTGACCAGGGGACCGGAGGAAGCCTGTCCCACGCCGGTGATAAAGACCGGCTTATCGGTCAGCTTCCGGGCAATCTCTTCCGTCGTCAGCACCATGGCGGCGGCGCCGTCCGAAAACGGGCAGCAGTCATGAAGCTGGAGCGGCGTGCTCACCATAAACGATTTTAATACCGCCGCCACGTCCACTTCCTTCCGCAGGTGCCCTTTGGGGTTGAACATCCCGTAGCGGTACGACTGCACGGATACGGTCGCCATCTGTTCCTTGAGCTTTTCCAGGGGGATGCCGTACTTGGCCGCATAAAGATGGGCCAGCATGGCAAACAACGCCGGGAAGGTAATTCCCGCCGGGTATTCGTAATGACTGTCACTGAACATGGCGAAGGTACGCGTCGCCAGGGCGGTGCCCATGGTGGCCGCCCTCTCCACGCCCCCGGCCAGGACGACATCGTAAAACCCGGAAGATACCCACATGAAAGCGTCCCTCACCGCCATGCTCGCCGAGGCGCAGGCGCCTTCATATCGATTAGCCGGGATATTGTAGCAGCCGATGTTCTCGGCGGCGAACGCCTGCACCATCCCCTGCCCTTCCGAGAAATCCCCCAGGACATTACCCATGAACAGGGCCTGCATGTCCTTCGGCTTCAGGTTGGATTCGGTCATCGCCTCCATGGCCGCTTCGGCAAACAGCTCCACGCTGGTCTTATCCTGAGCCGGCCCGAATTTGGTTTCACCAATCCCGACGACAGCTACTTTTCTCATCTTTTACCTCCTGTGGGGTTATTGACCACCCTCAACTTACTACATTCTATTCTTGCCGTCAATGTACAAAAATCCCGGCAATGTCCGTCATTTTTATCGGCAATTTACAAATAACCCGGCAATGTCCGTCATTTTTGCCGTCATTTCACTAAAAACTCGGCAATGTCCATCACTTTCAGGGAATCTTCCGCCTCTTTCGACTTTATCCCGTCCTCGAACATCTGCAGGCAGTAAGGGCAGGCCGTGGCCACCACCCCGGCGTTGACCGCCATCGCCTGCTCCACTCTCATCTCGCTGATGCGCCGCCCCTCTTTCTGCTCCTCCAGCCAGAGGTGTCCCCCACCCGCCCCGCAGCAGAAACCCCGCTCCCGGTTCTTCTCCATCTCCACCACCCTGACGCCGGACAGGCTGTCCAGAATCCGCCGCGGCGGGTCGTAAACGTCATTATAACGGCCCAGGTAGCAGGAATCTTGGTAAGTCACCAGACCGCCCTGCCCCGGCGCCGTTCCCAGCCTGCCTTCCCGGAGTAACCCGGCGATAAACTGGCTGTGATGGCTCACCTGAAAGTCACCGCCGAACCGGGAATATTCGTTCTTCAGGGTGTGAAAGCAGTGCGGGCAGCCGGTAACTATCCGCTTCACCCCGTAATTTTTCAGCAGCTCGATATTAGCCTCCGCCTTCATCTGGAAGAGGTACTCGTTACCCAGCCGTCGCGCCGGGTCGCCGCAGCAGCTTTCCTCAGCCCCCAGAATGCCGAAGTTTACCCCCGCTTTTGCCAGCACCTGAGCAATCGCCCGGGACACCCGCGTGCTCCTTTCCTCCAGGGCTTCGGTACAGCCCACCCAGAACAGCACGTCGATATCGCCCCCCCCGTCCAGAGTCCTGACATCCAGCCCCTCCGCCCAGTCGGTCCGGCTCAGCGTGGTGCCCCGCCACGGGTGCCCCCGCGCCTCGATGCTTTTCAACGCCCCCTCGCCGGTCTCCGGAACAATCGCCTGTTCCATCACCAGGCTCCGCCTCATCTCGATAACCTTGGCCATCGGCTCGATACTCACCGGGCAGGCCTCGTGACAGGCGAAACAGGTGGTGCAGTTCCAGATTTCGTCCTCCGTAATCACCTCGCCGATCATCGCCCGGCCGGCCGCCCCGGTTTTACCTCCCGGAAATGCCGTCGCCCGTTCCAGCCAGTTCCCTTTCAGGTCCTGGATGATTTTTTTCGGGCTCAGAGGCTTGCCGCTGAGATAGGCCGGGCAGTTGTCCTGGCACCGTCCGCAGCGCGTGCAGGCGTCCAGGTCAAGGAGATGTTTCCAGGTAAAGTCCTCGATTTTACCGGCGCCGAAGTTTTCGGCCGTCTCCAGGTCTATCGGCACAAGCGCCCCTTTCGGCTCCAGCGACTTGAAAAAAACGTTCACCGTGGAGACGATGATATGCCACAGCCGGTTCCAGTACAGTGACACAAAGACGATAGCCCCCATGGACAGCAGCGAATGCAGCCACCAGGTAATCCGGTGTCCGGTCAGCAGGGCCGCCGGGCTGAAACCGCCCATTCCCAGGGCCAGGATATATCCCCCCGGTGACCATACCGCCCAGTCCGGATTGGTCTGCAGTTCGGTAGCCGCGATGCGGAAGCCTTCGACGACGAATCCGCTGGCCACCACGCTGAAAATAAGCAGCAGGGCCACCAGGTCTTCGGCCTTATTGTCCAGTCGTTCCGGCTTTTGAATATAGCGGCGGTGCACCGCCAGGGCCACCCCGACAAGCACCAGGATGCCGAACCCGTCGGTGACCACCGAGAAACCCAGGTAAAAACCGCCCCGCAGAAAGTGAAAAAAATAATGGCTGATGGCATCTAAGAATGAAGCCAGTAAAAATACCAGGCAGCCGGTGAATATCAGGAAATGGATGATACCCGGATAAAACTCCCTGGCTTTCAGGTCTTTGACTGAAAAACGCCGGTGCCCCAGGCCGTCGGCGATACCGATGAATTTACGGTGCAGTAATAAATCGATGACGCTGATCGGGAAGACCCTGACTCTTTTCCAAAACTGCCGGGGGCGGTCATCCGGCCTGCCCAGCCGCCACAGCCGCCGGCGGCGGTAGAGCGCGTAAATAAAAACGCCCAGCGCAATCGTTCCCAGTACGTAGATAATTTCGCCGTAGGGAATATTCCAGAATACCTCTCGTGATGCTTCCAAGTAAGCGCTCCACCTCGTTTAATATATATAAATTTCCTAGCGCAGGCGGGTCACGGCCACGAATATCCCCAGTCCCACCGCCACCAGGTCAAGGAGAATACCAAACCCGCCAAGATGAAACCCCCAGGGCATCACCGCACTCAGCAGGAAAATACTTACCAGGTAGCTGAGGACTACCCCCAGGCTGGCCACGGTGGCCAGTCCCCGGCCGCGCTTTCGGTTTACCGCCCGGCCGACCACCTCGCCGATGACGTAGCCCACGCCGGGCCCCAGCAGCAGGCTGATGATAAGGAAGGGGATAAAACCCCGCAGCACTCCCCAGAAAACACCGGTCACCACCGCCATGCCCAGCGCCGTACCGGCGGCTCTCAGGTAGTACTGTTTTGAAACACGGTAGGTCGGCAGTTTGTAGAGCCGGGCGCACTCCGGGCACCGGGCGCCCACGGCCGTCTGCACCATGCACCTGGGGCAAATCGGCTTGCCGCATTTCCCGCAGTTCAGGTTGGTTTCGACTTTAGGATGGGCGGCGCACTGCATTTATGTCAACTCTCCCGGCTTGGACCGCCCGCTTGTCTTCTCTCCGCGGGATTTACGGTACATCCAGGCTTTCCGGTCTTTTATATCACGGTCGAAAAGCAGCCGGTTCAGGAACAGCCTTTTCCGGCTGACCGTCTCCGCCGGACCGGGCGCGCTCAGGCGCTTGACCACAATCACCAGTAACATGGCCAGAAAACTCAGCGTCACCACCATCGGTTCCCCGAAACGCCAGCTGACCAGCGGCAGTGACGCCGTGCCCAGCAGTGCTGATACCGGGGAACTGTGCATGATAACCGTACCGGCCACCACAATAGCCGTAAAGGCTACCGCCGGCCACACCGTCATTTCATTTAATACCGGCAGCACCAGGACTACCCCGGACGCGGTGGCAAATCCCCTCCCCCCCTGAAAACGGAGAAAAAGCGACCAGTTATGTCCGGTGATTGCTCCCAGCCCAACTATTATCTGCTGGGCAACGCTCAGTCCCGCCATCTGGGCCAGCCACACCATCAGTATTCCCTTGCTTAAATCAAAGACGCCCACCGGCAGGCCAAGCCGCCAGGAAGTCATCCGCCACAGGTTGCCTCCCCCCATCTGGCCGGTGCCGTACTCCCTCAGGTCGAGCCCGTAGCACAGCCTGGCCACCAGGTAAGAGACCGGCACCGAACCCAGGATATAAGCGCCGACAATCAGCCCTATCCAGATAGCCATAAACTCTCCGTCATGAGCCGTCTGTTATCTCCTGCCAGACTTTACCTTTCTCTGTCCGTCCAGAGCCACCAGTCTTTCTACCGCTTCAAAAGGCACGTCGGCGTCGCCCATCATCACTTCGCCGGTGTCATCCAGGCCGTGATAATCGGTACCGCCGGTCATAATCAGGTCGTATTTCCCGGCCATCCCTGACAGGTAGTTTTTCTCCTCCGCCGAATAACCTTTGTAGTAAGCCTCGATACCTGCCAGCCCAACCGCTTTCAACTCTATAATCATCGCCTCCACGTCGGCCACCGTGAACG
Organism: uncultured bacterium; assembly: GCA_965369965.1. Lineage (GTDB taxonomy): Bacteria > Chloroflexota > Dehalococcoidia > Dehalococcoidales > RBG-16-60-22 > JACZSH01. The sequence continues at coordinate 21,718 of CBDUSH010000006.1, forward strand.
GGTGCGCCATCACCGGCAGGCCGCTATGGCGTACAATCAGTTTCACCGCTTCCGCCGGCGTCATTTTCTCCCGCTCGACATAAGCCGGCCCCTCACGGGCGATATATTTATCGAAGGCTTCCTTGAAAGAGGTGATATAACCCTTTTCCAGCATCGCCTGGGCGATGTGGGGGCGCCCCACCGAGCCTTCCCCGGCTATTTCCTTCACCCGCCGCCACTCGATATTTATGCCCATCCCGGCAAGCTTGTCAATCATACCCATCGCCCGCCCCTCCCGGATATCACGGAAACGGGCCAGGGCCGCTTGCAGTTCGGCGCTGGTATAATCGATGAAGTAACCCAGCACGTGTATTTCGCCCCTGGGGACGTCGGTGCTCACTTCCAGGCACGGAATCACCGTCAACCCGGGAAATTTTTCCGCCGCCGCCAGTGCCGGGGCAATCCCGTCCACCGAGTCATGATCGGCAATGGCGATAACGCTCAGGCCGAGTCCCGCCGCCCGGCGCACCACTTCCGCCGGACTGTATTTCCCGTCGGACGCCGTGGTGTGAACATGCAGGTCAACCCTTCCCGCCACTATCCCATCTCCCGGCAAATGCGCTCGATTTTGGTCGCCTTGCCGTTTTCTTCACTCGTCTCGACCATTATCGCGTTCAGCACCGGCGTTCCTTCCCCTACCGACAGCCGGTTAGGCATACCGGTCAGAAAACGCTTCAGAACGGCGTCAATTTTATCGCCGATTATCGAGTCCATCGGCCCGCTCATGCCGACATCGGTAACGTAAGCCGTCCCCCGCGGCAGTATCTGGGCGTCGATGGTGCCCACGTGGGTATGGGTGCCGAGCACGGCGCTGACCCGGCCGTCCAGGTAGCGGCCCATGGCCATCTTCTCGGAAGTAGCCTCGGCGTGAAAATCAACGATAATCACCGGAGGCTTCTTACTCAACCCGTTCAATAACCGGTCCATCGCCTGGAAAGGGCAGTCCATCTCCCGCATGAAAGTCCGGCCTATCAGGTTGACCACCATGACCTGCCGCCAGATCAGGGAGCCTCTGCCGGGCACCCCCGGGGGATAGTTCAACGGGCGCAGGATGGGTATATCGCTGTCAAGGTGGGGAATAATCTCGCTCTGTGCCCAGATATGATTTCCGGAAGTCAGCACGTCAACGCCGTCATTAAACAGCTCCTGGGCGATAGATGAAGTCAGGCCGAACCCCCCCGCCGAGTTTTCCGCGTTGGCGATAATCATATCCAGCTCGTACTGCCGGCGTAAAGCCGGTACGAACTGCTCCACAACCTGCCTTCCCGGCCGGCCGATTATATCGCCGATTAACAGAATCCGCATCTTCTCTCCTTTTCCGGAATGACCCGCTTCCCCCTACTTGGCGTAGTCCACGGCGCGGGTTTCCCTGAGTACGGTCACCCTTATCTGTCCGGGATACTCCAAACCCTCTTCTATCTTCTTGACGACATCCCGTGCCAGCCTCATTGCCCCCAGGTCGTCCACTTCCTCCGGTTTGACCAGGATACGTATTTCACGGCCCGCCTGGATGGCAAACGATTTTTCCACTCCCTTGAAGTTGTTGGCGATATCTTCCAGCGCCGTCATCCGTTTCAGGTAGTTCTCCAGAGACTCGCGCCGCGCCCCCGGCCGGGCGCTGCTGATGGCATCCGCCGCCGAAACGAGAAAGCCCCACAGGCTGGTATTTTCGGTCTCCAGATGATGCTCGGCAACACCCTGCACCACTTCGGTTGACTTGTCCCACTGCTTTACCAGGTCCGCCCCGATAGCCGCGTGGGTGCCTTCCACCTCCCGGTCTACCGCCTTCCCGATGTCATGGAGCAGACCGGACCGCTTGGCCAGGTCAACATTGACTTTAAGTTCTGAAGCAAGCATACCGGCCAGATAGGCGGTCTCAATGCTGTGTATCAGGTTATTCTGCCCATAGCTGGTGCGGTATTTCAGCCGCCCGAGCAGTTTGATCAGTTCCGGCCGCAGCCCGTGCACTCCGGTCTGGTAGGCCGCCTGCTCTCCGGCGCTGTAAATAGTCGCGTCCACCTCTTCCCTGGCCTTGGCAACCACTTCCTCGATGCGCGCCGGATGAATCCGGCCGTCCAGGATAAGTTTGGTCAAGGCCACGCGGGCAATCTCCCGGCGCACCGGGTCGAAACTGGACAGGGTCACCGCCTCGGGAGTATCGTCAATAATCAGGTCAACTCCGGTAGCCTGTTCCAGCGCCCTGATATTACGGCCTTCCCTCCCGATAAGCCGCCCCTTCATATCGTCACTGGGCAGGGGCACCACGGACACCGTCGTCTCCACGACTACTTCCGAGGCGCTGCGCTGTATCGTCCGCGAAAGTATTTCCTGGGACTTCAGGTCGGCTTCTTCTTTCAATTTTATTTCCCATTCGCGCAGCCGGCGTGACGTTTCCTGCCGCATCTCCGTCTCCATGGCTTCCACCAGTTGCTCTTTGGCTTCGTTACTGGACAGGCCGGAAATAAGCTCCAGCTGCTCCAGCTGTTTGTCCTTGAGCTCTACCATCTGGGCCCGGACGGATTCTATCTCTTTTTCCTTGCTGGCCATGCCGCGTTCCCGCTGTTCCGCGCCTTCCAGCTTGCGGTCAAGTGTCTCGTTCTTCTGCATCAGCCGGTTCTCCTGCCGCTGTACCTCAGAACGCCGCTCGCGGTACTCGGTATCGGCCGCCACCTTGATTTTGCTTGTCTCCTCCCTGGCCTCGCCCAATACTTTCTTGGCTTCTTCCCTCGTATCGCCCATTATCCGGGCCGCTTTCCGCTCGGCAATCCGTATTTGCCGATTAAACATCAGCCGCCGGGAAAGAAAGGCCGCCATACCACCAAACACCACCCCGATGATAAAACTGAAAAATATTGCCAGTAATGCTGTGCCAACACTCACTTTTCACCCCCTTTTTCTCGGTTAATTCTTTCTTTCGGGGAACACCCGCCGTTATCCGGCGCCGTTCCCCGGTTCCTGCCATATTCGTTCTACGGTGCTCTTTATCACCTCGTAACCAAACCCTCTCCGCCTCAGGTACTCCCCCAGCCGCCGGCGAAAGAGGTCGTGGTCGGACCGAGGCCACCGCCGTGCCTTGCTCAACGCCGAACGATAAGCGCTCTCCGCATCGTCAAGGTCGCTGACCACCCGGTCGATAACCTCCCCGTCCACCCCTTTTCCCAGCAACTCCTGCCGGGTCAGCCGCCGGCTCCGCGGATTGAATGACTCGCGGTTCTCCGTCCAGAACCGGGCAAAAGCCTCGTCGTCCAGCCGCCCCTGCTCTCTCAGCCGGGCAATCACCGCTTCGACTTGTTCGGCGTCAAAGCCGCGCCGCCGCAGCCGGGTTTTCACCTCGGACTCGCTCCGGGGCCGGTAATTCAGATAAAGCAGGGCCGCCTCGCGGCACCGCCTGATTCCCTCGGCGGTAAGCAGCCCGGCCACCTGACTGTCGGACAGTTCCTCTCCAACCCTCAGGTTCTCTTTTAGCGCCGTTTCTACCCCCAGGCTGAAACTGAACCGGCCGTCCAGGTAAACGTTCAGCCGCTTTTCCCGGCCCTTCCCCGCCCGGAGAGTGGTTATCTTCTTCATCGGTTAAGCCCACCAAAAAAAATAAGGCCAGAGCTAACACCCCAGCCTTAAAAAACCTGTGCTTTTTTAAGTTATATGCTCAGAATACCCTTAACTGGCGGGCATTGTGGCACGAGATACGCCGGCTGAGGCCCTGATTCTCTCTTCAATTTCGGCGGCAAGTTCAGGATTCTGCGCCAGGTATTCTTTGGCGCTCTCCCTGCCCTGCCCCAGGCGGATTTCACCGTAAGAGAGAAAGGATCCGGCTTTTTTAACTACCTCATGCTCCACACCCAGGTCAATCAGGTTGCCCTCCCGGCTTATGCCGTGGTCATACATGATATCGAATTCCGCAATCCGGAACGGAGGGGCAACCTTGTTCTTGACAACCCGCGCTTTTACCCGGTTGCCTGTGGCCGTGTTCCCCTGTTTGATTGTTTCCGCACGCCTTAAATCAATCCTCACCGAGCTGTAGAACTTTAACGCCCGGCCGCCCGGTGTCACCTCGGGGTTACCGAAGACGATGCCAACCTTCTCCCGGAGCTGGTTGATAAATACTACCGCCGTCCCCGACCGGCTGATTGCCGCCGCCAGTTTCCTCAGCGCCTGTGACATCAGGCGGGCCTGCAAGCCGACGTGAGCGTCTCCCATCTCCCCTTCAATCTCCGCCCTCGGCACCAGCGCCGCGACGCTGTCAATCACAATCACGTCAACCGCGCCGCTCCTCACCAGGGCTTCGGTTATCTCCAGCGCCTGTTCCCCGGTATCGGGCTGGGAAATGAGCAGTTCGTCAACATTCACCCCGCACTTGGCCGCGTAAGAAGGGTCTAAAGCGTGCTCGACATCAATGTAGGCAACCGTACCTCCTTGCTTTTGCGCTTCGGCGATTATGTGCTGGCCCAGCGTGGTCTTCCCTGATGATTCCGGACCGAATATTTCCGTGATCCTTCCCCGCGGGACACCACCTATGCCCAGCGCTATGTCCAGGGCCAGTGAGCCGCTGGATATAGCCGCTAACTCCTCGTTTATGGGCGACTCTCCCAGCTTCATGATGGAGCCTTTGCCAAACCGTTTTTCGATTTGACCAATCGCCAGTTCTAGCGCCTTACCTTTCTCTGTGGTCATATTCCACCTTACCCGCATAATATCATAACCATTTTATTAAAACAAGAATATTCGTGCATGACATCACTTCTTTTTTCTTCTCCCCGCCCGGCGAAAAAGACGAAAACCGCGGCCTTATCTGCTTTGTTTTACGAGATTGTTCAGCAGCACTCGCCATAACATGACGGGTTGTCTCCTCATGTAGTTGCGGAACGGCCTCAACTCTGCCGATTTGACCCCTCCACCCCCATCCTGTATAGTGAAATCAGGTCGCCGGCTTCACACTTACCGGCCGCCATCCCGGAAAAAAGCAGGGAGCCGTCTATCCGCATGCCGTCAAAAATATCGAAACCATCATCCGGAACAACCTGTCCACAGGCCGCTAAAAACCCCAAAACCGTCATCCAGTGCGATTTTGACAGTACCATCATCGCCGAAGACATCAGCTTCATGATTCTGGACGCCTTCGCCGACAGTATCTGGAGAGACTTCCTCGAAGAATACCGCACCGGCCGGATGCCGGTCGGCGACTTTAACAGCCGCTCCTTCACCCTGGTCAAAGCCGACGAAAAGACCCTGCTCGACTACATACTGGTGCAAAGCGGTGTCAAAATCCGGCCCGGCTTCACCGCCCTGCTCGACTACTGCACCGGGAAAGGCTTTGACTTTGTCGTCGTCAGCAACGGCCTCAGTTTCTACATCGAAGCGATTCTTAAAAACGCCGGACTGGAAAATATCGAAGTGCACGCCGCGGACACTCAATTCAGCCCGGACGGTCTCAAGGTAGCCTACATCGGGCCGGACGGACAGGAAAAACGGGACGGCTTCAAACAGACCTACACTGATCTCTTTCGGGGCCGGGGCTGCCGTGTCGTCTATATCGGAGACGGCTTCTCGGATATCCTCCCCGCCGGCCAGGCCCACCACATCTTCGCCCGTGATGACCTGCTCGCCCACTGCCGGAAAGAGAAAATAGACTGCCTCCCCTTTGAAGACCTCCATGATGTGGTCAAAGGACTAAAGCGGCTGTCCTAGGAAACAGGCCGGCTTCACTCCCCCGGGAAGACAAACCCCAACGTCACCCATCCGCCCTTAACCGGCGCTGCAAAGCCTCCCGGTCAGGAACCGCAGGTGCCGCAGCTGGTAGAGCTGCAGCCGCCGCAGGCATTACCCGCGCCGGCCACGGAAGTTACCAGGCCGGAATCATCCTTGGAAAAAACGGCGCAGGCGGAAACGGTTCGCGCCGCGGACTGCCCGCAACGCGGACAGACGGCCGCTTCATCGGCCTGGCTGAAAGAACGTAACAGCTCGAATTTTGTCGTGCAATCCGGGCAAACATACTCGTAAATCGGCATTATCTCTCTCCCCTCTATTATTTTAAGCCTTTCCCGGCATCAAATCAAACACGAAAGGCTCTTTACATACCGTGGCCGCTTCCTTCCACCTGTCATTGCGAGGCGCGTAGCAACGAAGCAATCCGGGAGGGGCCTTACCTCCACCTGTCATTGCTTTTAATCAGGTCTCCGGATGTATCTTGAGCAGA
>CBDUSH010000007.1:0-27904 GCA_965369965.1 uncultured bacterium
GCCATGCCGATGGCCGCTCCGATAGCTATGCCGATAAAATGTCCCGACTTCACTGGCTACCTCCGATAATGACTACTATACCATTCCACTCAATCATTCTATTTCTTAGCCGCTTTATTTGTCTGTGATATTTGTCTCCAGGATTAAGCCAGCGCGCCTCCGGCGAGTTTACAGTTTCAATAAGGGCGCCAGATTCTCTCCGCGGTACATGGAATCGAAAGCTCTCTGGACTTCCTCAAGAGGGATAATCTCCGAAATAAGCGGTTTGACATTAATCTGTTTATTGGCAATCAGGCGCAGGGACGTATTAATTAAGCCACTAGGCCCGCCGAATCCGCCGGCGATGGTGAGAAACCTGATTTGCTTCTTCCACCAGACCATGGGGTCGATTTCTACCGGCAAGCAGTATCCGGCCAGGCCGACGGTGCCGCCCCGCCTGACCATATCAACCGCCTGGTTCAGGACGTCTCCGCTGCGGACACAAATAATGACCTTGTCCGGGCCGGCTTCGGTGAGTTTCACCACCTCGGCGATAACGTCCCCTTCCGTCGGATTCAGAACCGCGTCAGCGCCCATTTCCAGGGCTTTGTCCAGCCGGGACTGAATCGGGTCGATGACGACAACGGGGGATACCCCGGTGGCTTTGGCACACATCATTGTGCCGAGACCTATTTTGCCGGCCCCGATGACGACGGCTGATTCGCCGGGCTTTAGTTCGGTAGTCTTGACGGCGCTTACCCCGGTGCGGAGCGGTTCCACCAGCGCTGCTTCCTCGTCGGAGACATTATCGGGTATTCGCAGCAGAGCGTGCGGCGGCCTGATGAAATATTCGGCCATTGAGCCCGGGCGGCGTGCGTAGTCCGTGATGACTACCGGTAACGTCCGTGGCGAGGTGTCCTTGCCCTGGCACAGGTGATGTAACTGGCGGCGGCAAAAATAGCACTGGCCACAAGGCAGCAGGTAGTCACCGGTGGTAACCCGGTCACCGACCGACCAGCCTTCGACACCAGCGCCGACGGCGACGACCTCGGCGGCGAACTCATGCCCCAGTATTCCCCCTGCCTTGACCGGGTTACCGTGCATCTGGCCGTCAAGGTATTCAAGGTCGGTGCCGCAAATAGAGCAGTACCTGGTTTTCAGTAACAGTGTGCCCGGCTCTACTGAAGGAGTTGGCACCTCTTCACAAGTGATGAGTCTTTTACCTTTAACCACGGCCGCTTTCATTGATATTTACCCCTTTCTGCATCTCCGGAGACGATTATTCACGTGGCAAGCGGTGCTACTTTATGGAGCGCCAGGCAGCTTGCGGAGTTCCTCAGCTATTGTAATTACAGGGTGGTGAAGATGTCAAATATGCCCGGTCAGGTAGCCGACCCGGATTAAACCAAGTCAGCTAAGAGTCATTGCCGGCGGTGTTTTATTAAAATCCCGGGGTTGCTTCAGGCAGTCACCGGCAGTGAGGTCAAGTAGTTCAGAATTTGGTTGTCCCTGGGAATACGGGTGGCCAGCGCCCCTTCTTTCAGTAAATCGGTCAGATCCGGTAGCGCCTGGGCTTCCCGGCACAGCATGGCTACCTTGACTCCGTAGGGCGTAGCTACCTCGGTGGTTTCTTCCGCGGGGACGGCCATCCGCTTGCCTTCGGCGGTGAGCACGACTACGCCGGAGTTCATAAGTATCCGGCGATTCTCCTCCCGGTCTTCCCGTTTTTCCCAGCAGATGAGTCCGCAGTTGCCGCAGGTATTGATGTAGACTTCATTGGGGTCGAAACATTTGTCACGCTGGGTAAGGACGGCTCGCTTTCCCTGGAAGTTAGGGTCGGCGGCTCGTATCTGCCGGCTGAGGGTAACAACTTCGGTCACATCATCGGGGAAGGGGTAGTCGACGTGGTAGGGACTCCAAGTTGACCACTTCTTATCAGTTCCCAGACCGTGATTGTGGCCGCAGGCGATAATACAGCGGGCATTGGTTTCCTTTTTCCCATAGCGGTATTCCCGGCCGGCTATGGTCACCGACATGGTTTCTTTTTTATCCATCATCTCCACGGGGCAAACCGTGGTACATAGCTTGCACTTGTCGCAAGGATCTTCTTCCAGGGGCAGATCAGGCTCCAATACCGCCGAAGTAAGTACCGAGCCAAGGAAAACCGCCGAGCCAAACTGGGGAGTCATCAAATTACCGCTCCAGCCCAATCGTCCCAATCCGGCGGCTACTGCCCCGTAACGATGGGAAAAGTCGGGCACCATGTCGACCATATTGGCCATATCGGTGGTCTGGCTGCTGCCCCCTTCCGGGCGATAGACATTGTTCATATCCGGTCGTATCGCCTCAAAGCCCTTCTCCTTGAGAAAGCTAACCAGGCGTTCAGCGATGGTATAAAGTTCCCGGTAAAGACGTTTATGGTCGTTACCGTGGGCGAGCCAGTCCTTTTTGGCTAGATAGTCCCGAATAATCTTTCTATCAAGCGGTATGGCGAAAGAGATAACCGACCGGGTGGCGGGCAGGAGGTAATCGGGATGGGCGGAGGGTGGCGCTTCGGCCAGCCTTTCTCGTGAGGCTATCCCTACCAGAGCCGCCCCACTTTCCCGGGCAATGGCTTTAACCTGAGAGCTTAATTCCATTATTAACTCCTTTCCGCTTTAACTGGAACTTGAAGGTGACTGACGAGATTCGCGATTCAACGGAAATATTGTGTCTTTACAAGTATAGCATAATATCATTTGGAATCTCCGCTTTCAATAAAAAACCCCGGCGGATGCTGGTTCGCGGCGTGGAAGTTAGAAAACTTGGCTCCCCGAACTGGACTCGAACCAATAACCTAGCGGTTAACAGCCGCTCGCTCTACCATTGAGCTATCGGGGAAGGCGCTGATATGTACAGATTATTATCGCTGTTTACGAGGGGGAAGTCAAGACGGACTACTGCTGGTTGCCGAACGACCACACCGCCAGTAGTATCATGACGGCGGCGAAGCCGGCTAGTATCGTCACGTTGTTCCAGAGCGACATGGTTTGTCCGAAAAGAACGATGCCGAAAGAGGACTCCGGGTCAATGCCCAGCATGACCTGCCGGATCGGAGTGATGCCGTAGGTAGCCGGGTTGAGTTTGACCAGCACGCTCATCCAGGACGGCAGACCTTCCAGAGGGAAGAAGGCTCCGGAGAGGAATACCATGGGAAACATCAGCATCTGCATTACCGCCTGAAATGCTTCCATGGAGCGGATACGCGTGGCGAGCAGGATTCCCATTGAACCCAGGGCGGTGGCCAGTAAAAACATTAAAGGTATCAGCGCCAGTACCGTCCCCAGAGAGAAAGAGATACCAATCAGGGGGGCGAAGAGAAGGATTATCAGCCCCTGGAACAGGGCGATGGTTGCCGACCCGAGCGTTTTCCCAATCGCCACCGAGGCGCGATTGATAGGGGCCACCAGCACTTCCTTGAGGAAGCCGAACTCCCGGTCCCAGACCACGGATATACCGGACATAAAAGAACTCATCAGCACGGTCATCCCGATGATGCCCGGGAAAATGAAGGTGGTGAAGTCAACACCGGGGGCGAGGGAACCCATCCGGCTCCCCAGGCCGCTGCCGAAAACGAACAGGAAAAGCAGCGGAAAGGAGATGGAACCGACCAGGCGCATCCGGTCGTGCCAGAAACGCAGTATATCCCGGTACCATATGATATATACCCCGTTGAGGTGATTCAATATATTCTCCTGGTGATATATACCCTGCTGGGGTAATTCAAAATACTCTCCTAGCGCCGCATACGCCGGCCGTGCTGCCGGACTATCGCTTTAATGTCGCCGGTACTTTCTTCGTCACGAATCTCGCGTCCGGTGAGTTTGAGAAAGACGTCGTCCAGGCTGGGATGGCGGAGGCTGACGCTGGTTATACGGGTGCTGAATTCCTTGATGAAAGAGGGGAGGAACTCCTCTCCGTTATCAACTTCAAAGGTGACGCCTTCACCGTCGGGTCTGACGTCAACCCGGTAGCGTTGTTTTATCTCTTCGGCGGCGGCATCATTGTTTTCCGTTTTAACGCAGATGATGTCCTTACTCACCATTTTCTTAAGCTTGTCCGGGGTGTCTACGGCGACTAGTTTACCGTGATCGATAATGGCAATACGGTCGGCATTCTCCGCCTCGTCCATATAGTGGGTGGTCAGGAAGATGGTGGTGCCGTTACGTTTTCGCAGGTCCAGAATGTAATCCCAGAGCCGGTTGCGCGTTTGGGGGTCGAGTCCCAGCGTGGGCTCGTCAAGGAAGAGCACCCTGGGATGATGCAGTAACCCGCGGGCCAATTCCAGGCGTCGTTTCATTCCCCCGGAATAGGTACGTACTTCTTGATTACGTTTGTCCCAGAGTTCCACCATATTGAGCAGCTGCTCCATCCGTTGTTTCTGCACCGAACCGGGCACGCCGTATACCATGGCGTGGAAACGCATGTTCTGCAGGCCGCTGAGTCGTTCATCGAGGCTGGGGTCCTGAAAGACCAGCCCGATTGCCCGGCGTACCTGGCTCTGCTGGCGTACCACGTCCAGGCCGTCAATGGTGGCGGTGCCGGAAGTAGGTTTGGTGAGTGTGCAGAGGACGTTGATGGTGGTCGTCTTGCCGGCCCCGTTGGGGCCCAGGAAACCGAAAATTTCCCCGGCAGAGACGTTGAAACTGATGCCGTTTACCGCCGCCAGGGAGCCAAATTTTTTAACCAGGTCTTCAACCCGGATGATATTATCCGACATATCTTTCATTCTCCCACTTATCGGCGGCCGTTGTCTAGCCGCCCCAAATAGGGTAATATGGAACTGACGGGTGGTTGGTGAGATAGAAGCGCGAATCTGACATTTCCGGAGAAATAATGAGAGTAAGATACAGAGGTTACCAGGGCTTCAGGATGAATGCCATATGGGGGTTGATAGTAGCCAACCTGCTGGTTTTTATTATTACGCGTCTTGTCCCGGGGCTTTTTTCCCTGCTTGGGCTGATGCCTGCCGTCGTCCTTGAACGGCCGTGGACGGTACTGACCAGTATCTTTCTCCACGGTGGCCTGTGGCACATCCTGGCTAACATGTACATGCTTTATTTCTTCGGCAATTCTGTGTACCGGCTGGTAGGCAAGGGCCGCTTTCTGGCCGTTTATTTCGGCGGGGGTATCGTGGGGAGCATCCTGTATATCATCCTCGCCTCGCCCTTTTCGTTAGCCGTCGGCGCTTCCGGGGCGGTCTTTGCTCTAGGTGGGGTGCTGGCCATGATGACGCCCAAGACGAAGGTATTTATCTTCCCCATTCCCGTCCCCTTTTCCCTCTGGATAGCCGTCATCGGCGGTTTCCTGGTGCTTTCATTTGCCCCTTCCATTGCTTGGCAGGCACACCTGGGGGGGTTGCTGCTGGGACTGGGCGCCGGCTATTATTTCAAGAAGCGCCTGCGCTATTTCATTTATTAGCCGTTTTGACAAGAGGCGCGAGGCCCGCCTGAAACGCCCCCACCGGGGCGGGGGGAACCGAAAAGAAGCCGGGTCTTGTTTAGCTGTCTTTCACCACCGAGTTAATCCGCACCAGGGCTTCAGTTATGTCCATGGCGTTGACCATACGGCTGGTGACCGCCCGTATCGTCCGGCCGCTCCGGTTGGTGACTTTAACACCTTGTTCGCTGACGCGCCGGATGAATTCGGGCCCGGACATGGTTTCCGGTGACTCGAAGAAAACGATATTGGTCTGGATTTTGGCCGGGTCGAGGCCGATGCCAGGGATAGCGGCCAGGCCGTCGGCCAGTTGGCGGGCAGTAGCGTGGTCTTCCGCCAGGCGGTCGACCATTGTCTGGAGAGCGACGATACCGGCAGCGGCAATGACCCCCACCTGGCGCATGCCTCCGCCCAGCATCTTTCGCCACTTGCGGGCGCGGTCGATAAAATCACCGGTGCCGCATAGGAGCGAGCCTACCGGAGCGCTGAGTCCTTTTGATATGCAGAAACCCACCGAATCCACCGACGCGGTCAGTTTCTCCGCGGGCACTCCCAGGGCGACGGCGGCGTTAAAGATGCGCGCCCCGTCCAGGTGAACCATCAGGCCGTGTCCGTGGGCGAGGTCGGCGATGGCGGCGGTATGTTCGACGGTCAGGGCAGCGCCGCCGCACCGGTTATGGGTATTTTCCAAGCAGAGCAGGCTGGTGCGGGGGAAATGGATGTTTTCCGGTCGGATGGCTTGGGCGACGGCATCCGGGTCGAGGCGGGCGCCGGTTTCATTGGGAACGGTGCGCAGCCCGACGCCTCCCAGGGTCCAAGCGCCACCCACTTCATACCAGAATATATGGGACTCGTTGCTGACGATAATCTCATCGCCGGGGCGGCTATGAGTTAGAATGGCCACCAGGTTACTCATCGTACCACTGGGCACGAACATGGCGTCTTCTTTAGCCAGCATCCGGGCGGCCAGCGCTTCGAGCTGTTTGACGGTGGGATCGTCACCGAAGACGTCATCGCCCAGTTCGGCGTCATACATCGCCCGGCGCATTTCATCGGTGGGCAAAGTGATAGTATCACTGCGTAAGTCAATAATTTTCATGGTGGCCTTTCTACATCGGTTAAGTTGTTGCGGCGATGGTGTCTATGCCCTGAGCAAGGGCTTTCAGGTTTAATTCGGCGCGGTCGCCGGAGAAGCTGGCTTTTATTTCCGCCTCAATATTTTCCCTGGTGAGTGGTATCATGTCAAGGCCAATGAGGGCGCCCATCATGATGACGTTGGTGATGATGGGGTTACCCAGTTTCAGGGCCATTGCCGTGGCGTCCAGGAAGAAAGCCTCTCCGGAGAGAGTGTCGATAGCCTGTTTCAGGGTTGCGTGATCAGGGTATTCGTCTTTCCGGGTGAGGACGTCCACGGTGAGCGTGGGGCGAAAGTTGGTGAGCGTGGTTACCCCCGGATTACCGTACCGGGAGAGCATGCGCAGGGTTTCCAGGGGTTCCAGACTGACGATAAGGTGTGCTTTCCCTTCCGGGGTGAGCGGGCCGAAGGGCATTTTTTCCGAAATTCGGATGTTGCTCATCACGGCGCCCCCCCGCTGGGCCACGCCCAGTGTCTCACCAATACTGACCAGGTATCCTTTCTTGAGTAAAGACCGTCCGATCAGGCGGGAAAGCAGGATGTTGCCCTGTCCGCCGACACCGCTGATAACGAGATTAATCGGTTCTCCATTGATTCTGGTCATGCGGTCACCTCTCTGTAGATAGCCCCCGGAGGGCAGATTTCAACACAGACCCCGCAGCCGACACAGGTCGCCTCGTCAATGACTGCCTTGCCGGTCTCCCGGTCCCAAGGTAGCGCCGGGCATTTGAAGAAGCGGGTGCAGAAACTGCATTTCTCCCCGCGGCATTTTTCGGCGTTAATCCAGACTTTAAAGGGGAAGGTTCGCTCTTCTTTAATGCGGACAAGCTCGCAGACGCGGCGCATAATCATAACTTTGGTACCGTCTTTTTTCATCAGCCGGAGCAGCTTGGCGGTGGTCCCTTTGATATCGAAGGGGTCGCTGACCTCTACGGGGCAGCCGATACTCCGGCAGATTGCTTCGGTGCTTATTACCGGCGCCTCCGCTCCTAAAATATCGGTTTTGGTGCCGGGGTGAGGCTGGAATCCGGTCATGGCGGTGGCGCTGTTATCCAGCAGTACCAGTACCATGTTGGCTCGGTTGCGCACCGCGTTTATCAGGCCGGGGATTGAGGCGTGGAAAAAAGTGGAATCGCCGCAGATGGCGACTACCGGCTGTTCCAGGCCGAATTGGGTGAGCTTGCCGAAACCACTGGCCAGTCCCACTCCCGAACCCATGGCGTGCAGCGCCTTTATCTGCTGGCTTCCGGAAGGATAAACGTCCAGGGTGTAGCACCCGATATCGCCGGTGGGGAAACCGTCCCGGCCATCCTTCTTGGTGGCCTGTTTTACCGCCCAGAAACTGGCCCGATGCGGGCACCCCGGGCACCAGGCCACGCCGCGGTTGATGAGCAGCTTATCGACGATGGCAGCCATCTCCTGCTCGTAGTCCGCCTCGCGGATAGTGTAATCGAGGTCGAACAGTTCGGCCAGACCCTTCATCACGATGCTGGGGTTCAGTTCTCCCTCGGCGGGAATGTGTCCGGAATCCTTGCCGTAAATTTTCAAGTCTTTGGATATCGCCGGGGAATCAAAGGCGAGTATCTTGGTATGACTTTCTAAAAAAGGGTCGACTTCTTCCACCATCAGTACCCGGCGCGTGCTGGCGAGGCGTTTGACGACCAGTGCCTCGGGGAACGGCCAGAGTGTCCCCAGTTTGAGGATGCCCACCGATTCTTCCAGTCCCAGAGCACCCACCGCTTCCATAGAATAACGGGTGCCGATACCGCTGCAAATAATAAGCAGCTCCGGTTTCTCCGGCCCCCGGTACCAGTTGAACCGGGAACGCTCGAAGATAGGGCGGATATCGGCCAGTCTCTGGTGCTGCCGGATGTGGCTCGGCTTTGGCATGTAGGGCGAGATGGTCTCCTGAGAGGTGTCAAATTGGGCTTTCTTATCGATTTCAGGTATCCTGCCCAGCGTAACCGGACCGCTGGCCAGGGAGAGGCGGGTGTAACTGCGCACCATGACGTAACAGTTAAACTGCTCGGAAAGCTCGAAAGCCCAGGTGGTCATCTCTTTGGCTTCCTGGGGGCTGTCAGGTTCAAGCATGGGAACGCCTTCCGTCCGGGCGAACCAGCGGGAATCCGCCTCGTCGCCACTGGAATGGCCTTCCGGGTCGTCACAGATGGCGACCACCATGCTGCCCCCGTGTTTTCCCAGGCCGGAATAACCGAGGTGGGCCAGGAAGTCCAGCGCCACGTTGAAACCGGCAGTTTTCATGGCGGTAAGGGTGCGTAAACCGGCGAAACTGGCGGCGGCGGCGACTTCGGCGGCCACTTTTTCGTTGATTGACCATTCGACGTAGACACCCGTCTCGCCGGCGGACTTGGCTACGGTTTCGACTATTTCAGAGGATGGGGTTCCCGGGTAACCGGTAACGAACTGCACTCCGGCTTCCAGTGCCCCCCGGGCGATGGCTTCGTTACCCATCATCATCTCGCGGGCACTGACGGTTTTTCCGGCAATAGTGGACATGATATCGTCTCCTTACGAAATGTCTTGACCGTGATAGATTTTACTCCGGTAATAGCTAAAGGTCAATTTACGGCGCTGTCTAGTCCATCCGCCCGCCGCCGTTGACGTTGATTGATTCTCCGGTGATGTTGCGGCTAATCTCGGAACTTAAAAAGAGGACTATGTTGGCGATATCGGCCGGTTCCTGGGGTCTTTTCAGTGGCATCGTGGCCACTACTTCGGCGAAAACCTGTTCGCGCGGTACCCCGGTACGTTCGGACCGGGCGTCGAGGATTTTCTCCCACATGGCGGTGCGTAAAATACCCGGACAGACGGCGTTTACGTTGATGTTATATTCGGCCAGCTCTTTAGCCAACGCCTGAGTAAGGCCGATAACGGCAAATTTTGAGGCGGCATAATGAGCGAGACCTGCCTGTCCTTCTTTGCCGGAGCGAGAGGACAGGTTAATAATCTTGCCGGAGCGGGCGGCGATCATGTGAGGAAGCACCGGCCGGGTTACCAGGTAGACGCTTTTGGTATTAATATTGAGCACCCGGTCCCATTCCTCTTCCTCAATATTAACGAACTTAACATCCCGCACCACGCCGGCAGCATTGACCAGGATGTCTATCCGGCCAAACTCATCCAGCGTGGCGGCGATCAGGTTATCGGCGTCGGCTTTCCGGCTGACGTCGGTCTTGACTGCCAGTGCCTTTGCCCCCTCCCCTTTTAATTTTTCGGCCAGGGCCTGCGCCGCCTCCGGGATAATATCGGCGATAACGACGCTGACCCCTTCTCCGGCCAGTCCGGTGACGATGCTTTCCCCGATTCCCCGGGCGCCGCCGGTGACAATAGCCACTTTGCTCTTAAGACCTAGTTCCATCGAACCGCAACCTCCTTTCACGTAACTTGATAATGTCCGGTCTGATTCACTTAATCTCCGTCGATAATAACATAGCAGATTTCACGGCCAGTTTCATAGCCGCCGGGTAAATGAGGAGGCTTTGCCTCTTCCGGCTGGTGACGATGAACAAAATAAATTTACCAGTCTTTCAGTAAAAACCTTATTATGAAACAAATAAGCTCCCCGGTCTTTTCAGTAAAACCTCATGATGAACAAAACAATTTCCCCGATCTTTCCGTAAAACCTTATTTTGAGTTACAATGGGAGCTGAAATAGACCGGATATCGGGATTTATTGACCGCCTGAACTATGTTGGGAGGTAGGAGAACATGCCAAAGCTTCAGGAATATCAGGGAAAGGGATTACTGAGAAAGGCCGGGCTGCCGGTTCCAGAAGGGGAAGTCGCTGCCACACCGGCGGCCGCCGGCGCTATCGCCCGGAAACTGGGCGGGCCGGTGGTGATTAAAGCACAGGTGGGAGTGACCGGGCGTTTCCAGGCCGGAGGCATAAAATTTGCCGATAACGCCGAAGAGGCCGAGATAATTGCCCGGGAGCTGCTCGGCGGGAAGATAAGGGGCGCCTTGGTGGAAAAGGTGTTGGTGGAGGAAAGACTGGCCATAAAGGACGAATTTTACGCCAGCGTGGTGATTAACGACTCTTACAAGGTCAAGGGGCCGGTATTAATGTTCAGTACCAGGGGCGGTACCGGTATTGAGGAGATTGCCGCCCAATTCCCTGAAAAAATCGGCAGTATCAATGTTGATATCCTCGAAGGGTTGACCTCTGGAGATGTAAAAAACTTAATTTCCGGTCTGGGAGTTCCCCCACAGTTGGTGACTCCCCTGGGCGGGGCAGTCGAGGGGCTGTACCGTGTTTTCCGGGAATACAGCGTCCGGAGCGCTGAAATTAACCCGATAGTCTTGACTGAAAACAACCGGATTTACGCCGCCGATTGCCATATTGTCATTGACGAAGCTTCGGTATTCAAACATCCGGAGCTGGAAATAGGCTATCCCCGGGATATCGGCCGGGCGCCTACGGAACTGGAGAGAATCGCCTGGAAAGTGGAAGAGGAGGACTACCGCGGGATTGGCTATTTCGTCCAGATGACGACCGATTTTCAGCCGGGAGAGGGGGTGGTCGGTTTCCACGGCCTGGGTGGCGGCGGGGCAATGCTGGGCGCCGATGCTCTTTTCCGGCACGGGGTGAAACTGGCTGACTACGCGGACACCAGCGGTAATCCGACGGCGGCCAAGGTTTACCGCATCATCAAGATTATCTTTTCTCAACCCAACATCGATGGCTACGTGATGATGGGGGCTTCTATTGGCAATCAGGAGCAATGGCATCACGCCAATGCGCTGGTCCGGGCACTACGGGAAGAATTGGCCGATAGACCAGGTTTTCCGGTGATAATCCTGCTTACCGGTAACAAAGAGGCGGAATCTATGGAGATAATAAGGGAGGGGTTAAAGGATGTCCCCACCCGGGTGGAACTGTACGGGCGGGAGCACGTCTACGACGTCGATTTTATCGCCGAACGGATGAAAACGTTAATCCGGGAGTATCGGAAGACCCGGGGGGAGGGAAAGTAGCATGGCAGATTATGAATTCTCTTTTATCACCGGCAGGATTAACATCGATCATGAGAAATGCCGGGACTGTGCCAGCTTTGCCTGTGTCAAGGCGTGCAGCCTTTTCGGGCGGGCGATATTAAGAATTGAAAATGGTAAACCGGTGCTGATCAGTGAAGATGCCCACAAACGCTGCATTGAAGACCTGAGCTGTGAACTTTTTTGTCGGGATTATGGCAACAACGGCCTGAAAATTACCTTGGACATGTTCGGGCTGGACGAGTACCGGGATAAAATAGGGCCGAGCCGCTAAGAAAGGGGTGCGAAAAGCATGGCGATACTGATTGACGAGAACACCCGCGTGCTAGTGCAAGGGATAACCGGTCGGGAAGGAAGCGCCCGGGCGAGATTCATGTCGGATTACGGGACAAAAGTGCTGGGCGGAGTGACTCCGGGTAAGGGTGGTGGTGAGGTGTGGGGTATACCGGTGTTCAACAGCGTCGGGAAGGCTATCGAAGAACTGGGTCCGATTGATGCCAGCGTAACGTTTGTGCCCGGGCCGCAGGTTAAGAACGCGGTTGTCGAGGCGATAGAGGCCGGCGTGAAGCTGGTGCTGGTGCCGGCAGAACGTGTGCCGCTGCACGATAGCCTGGAAATGATTGCCGTGGCCCGCCACCGGGGGGCGTGTATCATCGGGCCTGGCTCGCTCGGATTTCTCAGTGCCGGGAAGGCGGCCATTGGCTGGCTCGGGGGCAGCGCGGAATTTGCCAGGGAAATATTTAAACCCGGACCGGTGGGTGTCATATCGCGGAGTGGCGGGCAGACCAGTACCATCGTCTGGAGCCTGATGAGGGCCGGAATCGGGGTGACCACGGCGATACATGTGGGCGCAGAACCGGTGTTGGGAGCCAGCTTTGCCGAGATACTGCCTTGGTTTGAGGCCGACGAAGAAACGAAGGCAGTGGTCTTATTTGGTGAGATAGGTACCGTGGCCGAAGAAGAAGCCGCCGGAGTGATAAACGAGGGCAGGTTCACCAAGCCGCTAGTGGCCTACATCTCCGGCCGGACATTGCCGGCGGGAATGCGATTTTCTCACGCCAGCGCTATCATCGAGGGAGGTAGAGGTACCGCCGAAAGTAAAGTTAAAGCCCTGGAAGAGGCCGGAGTGATGGTGGTGGAGCGGCCCCAGCAGATAGTCGCCACCATAGTCCGGATTCTGGAGGGAGGTGAGCCGAAATGATGGTCTTGAGGTCGCTGCTTTTCGTGCCCGGTAACAGCATGAGGATGATTACCAAGGCAGCCACGCTGCCGGTGGATGCAATTATCTTCGACCTGGAAGATGCGGTACCGCTGTCGGATAAAGAGACGGCCAGGGTAATGATCAGAGATTCCGTGCAGGCGGTAAAAACGGCCGGGGCGTACGTGTTTGTGCGGGTAAACGCGCTGCTCACCGGCTTGACCGGCGATGACCTGAAAATGGTGGCTGTAGACGGTCTGGACGGGATACTGCTTGCCAAGGCGGAGTCCGGGTCGGACGTGATGGAAGCTTCCGCCAGGCTCGAAGACGTTGAGAAAAATCGCGCTCTGGAGCCGGGCAGTATCAAGATAATTCCGCTGGTGGAGACGGCGAAAGGTATTATCAACGCTTATGAAATCGCTTCGGCGAGTGAACGCGTCGCGGCAGTCGGGTTCGGCGCCGGGGATTATTATCGTGACCTGGGGCGGAGTGTCGCCTCGCTTACTACCGAGCAAACCGAGCTTTTGTACGCCCGTTCGCAGACGGTTGTCGCCAGCCGGGCGGCCGGGGTATGGCCTTTGGATACGGTATTCTTCGGGCGGCTGGCCGACCGGGAAGGGCTTTTGAAAGAATCTCTGCTGGCGCGGCAACTGGGGTTCAAGGGAAAAATGATAATCCACCCCACCCAGATAGAAGAAGTGACCGGAGTATTCTCGCCGCTGGCAGAGGAGGCTGAGGAATCACGAAGGATTGTGGCGGCGTTTGAAGAGGCCCAGGGTCAGGGGCTGGGGGCGATATCCCTGGATGGTAAGATGATTGACATTATGAACTACCGGCAGGCCAGAGAAATGGTCGACTTCGTCGAACTGATTGCCGGGCGTGAAGAAAAAAGGCAGATGGCACCCGAGGTAAGCCTCTTAGGGTATTTCGCCGCCTCATGGTAAGGGACTGGCCGGGTTTTTTCGACCCGGTATCATTTATGTTCCTGGATGATATTGCCGCCGTCAATGACGATTTCGGTGCCGGTGATGTATTTTGACGCTTCCGAAGCCAGGAAAACGGCCAGGTCACCCGCCTCGTCTATAGTGCCCAGCCGGCCTAGGGGCATTTCCTTACCGACCTCTTTGATGTAGGCGTCTTCGGAGTCAAAGCCTCTGGAGGCTGCCATGCTTCTCATCATCGGTGTGTCGAAAGAACCGGGTAATATCGCATTGACATTGATGCCGTACTCAGCCCCTTCCAGGGCGATTGATTTGGTGAAGGCGGAGACGGCCCCTTTCGAGGCTGAGTAAACGCTTAATCCCTTGTTGGAAACTTTGGGTCCGGTAACCGAAGAGATGTTGACGATTTTCCCATAGCGGCGTTCTATCATGCCGGGCAGCACCGCCCGGGTGCAGTTGAAGACGCCTTTAATATTGGTGTTGATGACATTATTGAGGAGTTCGTCGGTTATTTCCAGAAAAGGCAGCGAGGGGGCGACGGCGGCATTGTTGACCAGGATGTCAATCCGGCCAAAGCGGGCCAGTACTTCTCCGACCGCCTGGTTTACCTGGCCGGCGTCGGTGACGTTAACCGGGAAATAAACGGCGGTTTGTCCCGAGTTCAGGATGTCTTTGGTCAGTTTTTCGAGGAGGGTGACGCTGCGGCTGAAAAGGACAGTCCGGGCGCCTTCTTTGGCCATTGCCCGGGCGATGCCTTCCCCCAAACCCCTGGCTGCCCCGGTGATGATGGCTACCCTGTCTTGTAAAACTTGTCTCTCCATTTGGCGGTACTACCTCCCCTGGTATTTGATGCCAGATATTACCTTTTCCAGGCCGGAGAGTCAAGCCCAAATTGACAGTGATGCCGCTCTTTGCTATACTACTCTGGCAACTGGTGCCCGAGTGGCGCAATGGCAGCGCAACCGATTTGTAATCGGTAGGTTAGCGGGTTCGAATCCCCTCTCGGGCTGTGATGCGGTACAGGCGTTGAGCAAGGGGAGAGGTGCCGGAGTGGTTAATCGGAGCAGACTGTAAATCTGCCGCCCTAAGGGCTACACAGGTTCGAATCCTGTCCTCTCCACCACTATATTTTACTTGACAAAAGGGTAGCCAACGCCTTAATCTATAAGGTAGTTCCCCATCGTTGCTTGAAAGCCATCTAAACAGCGGTGTGACAGTATGTAATTCGTCGTATTAAACTTCATACTGGTAGTGGGGGCTGTGTTCTTTATTGTGACATGAGGAGTCGATTGACTTTTCATAAATAATACCCTACAATTAGCTTCGGATATATGCCCGCATAGCTCAGTTGGTAGAGCGCATTCTTGGTAAGAATGAGGTCATCAGTTCGAATCTGATTGTGGGCTCGGATTAAACGGAGGTTAAAATGGCTAAACAGAAATTTGAGCGGACTAAACCACACGTTAATGTAGGTACCATCGGTCATGTTGATCATGGCAAGACTACCCTTACGTCGGCGATAACGCTGGTACTCTCCAAACAAGGAACGGGAGGAGGTACCGGCTTCCGTGCTTTTGACAGTATTGATAACGCGCCAGAAGAAAAGGCGCGCGGGCTGACCATTGCTATCGCCCATATTGAATATGAGACGGAGGCACGGCATTACGCCCATATTGACTGTCCCGGGCACGCCGATTTTGTCAAGAACATGATTACCGGTGCCGCTCAGATGGATGGAGCCATATTGGTGGTGAGCGCTCCGGATGGCCCGATGCCTCAGACCAGAGAGCACGTCTTGCTGGCACGCCAGGTGGAAGTTCCCTTCGTCGTGGTGGCGCTGAACAAGGTAGACGCCATGGAAGACGAGGAACTCCTGGAGTTGGTGGAAATAGAGGTAAGGGAACTGCTCAGCAAGTATAAATTCCCCGGCGATGATCTCCCGGTGGTAAGGGTAAGCGCCCTGAAAGCTCTGGAATGCGGCTGCGGCAGCCGGGACTGCCAGTGGTGTGGTGGAATATTGAAGCTGATGGATGCGGTGGACGAATACATCCCGATACCGGTACGGCCCAAGGACCTGCCGTTCTTAATGCCGGTAGAAGATGTCTTCAGCATCAAAGGGCGAGGTACCGTGCCCACCGGCCGGGTGGAACGGGGCATCATTAAGGGTGGTGACGAAGTGGAATTGGTCGGTCTGCATCATGAGCCGCGTAAAGTGGTGGCCACCAGTCTGGAAATGTTCCACAAGATTCTGGACTATGCAGAGCCGGGTGATGCGGTGGGTGTTTTGCTCAGGGGTGTGGAGCGGGATGACATTGAGCGCGGCCAAGTCCTGGCGGCACCGGGTTCGATCAAACCACATACCTATGCCGAAGCCGAAATATACGTACTGGGTAAGGATGAGGGCGGACGGCATACCCCTTTCTTTAACGGGTACCGACCTCAATTCTATATCAGGACGACGGATGTAACCGGCACTATTGAATTACCCGAAGGGGTGGAGATGGTTATGCCCGGTGATAATATCACCATGAAGATAAAGCTGATATATCCGGTGGCGATGGAAAAAGGTCTGCGTTTTGCAATTCGTGAAGGGGGGAGGACAGTTGGCGCCGGTACCGTTAGCGGCATCATTGAGTAAACTATGGCTAGAAGAAAAACTGAAGCGAGGGGTGTCATCCACTTGGCCTGCACCGAGTGCGGGGAGAGAACGTACACGACCACCAAGAACCGGAGAAACGACCCCCAGCGTTTGGAATTGAATAAATATTGTCCTCGCTGTCGCACGGGTAAAACTCAACGGGAGACAAAGTAAAGAGAAGCGGGTGACGCGATTGGGATTCTTGAGATGAGACAGCGTACGGCTCCGGCCAAGAGAGGTAGATTCTTCAGGTTCCGCTTTTTCGGCGAAATCATCGGCGAACTGAGAAAGGTGGTCTGGCTCTCCAGGCGGGAGATTATCTATCTGTCAACCCTGGTGCTGGTGGTTTCCCTGGCGGCCGGGCTGATTCTGGGGGCGGTGGATTACGGGTTTTCAGCTCTAATCGAGGGGATTTTCCTGGGTAGTTAGTAACTCACCGGTCTTCCGGTCTGGAAGGTGCCGGTGATTGTTCCTGTCATTCAATGAAAGCAGGCAGCGAGGATTATTTGTGGCGGAGAACGGAAGTAACTGGTTCGTAATTCATACTTATTCCGGGTATGAAGAACGGGTTAAGAAGAACCTGGAACAGCGCGTCAAGTCACTGGATTCAGGTAATGAAATCCGGCAGGTGGTCATTCCCACCGAGGATGAAATAGAGGTTAAGAACGGGCAGCGACGGACGGTGACCAAAAAGATACTGCCTGGGTACGTCCTGGTTCAGATGAAGATGACGGATGTAAGCTGGGGTGTGGTGCGTAATACCCCCGGGGTGACCGGTTTCGTCGGCAGCGGCAGCAAGCCGACACCGCTGGAAGAGGACGAAGTCAGTAAAATATTGAAACAAATGGAGGAGGAAACCCCCAAGGTTAAGGTTGGTTTCCGACGTGGCCAGAGTGTCCGGGTGACCGATGGACCGTTTATTGATTTTGTCGGGATAGTGGATGAGATTAACACCGGCAAGGGTAAGGTGAGGGTGCTTTTATCGTTGTTCGGGCAGGAAACACCCGTGGAACTCGACTTTTTACAGGTGGAAAAACTGTAATACTTTTTAGGGAGACAGGATGGCAAAGAAGATTAGAGCGATGGTCAAACTGCAGATTCCGGCGGGGCAAGCCAATCCGGCACCACCGGTGGGGCCGGCTCTGGGCCAGCACGGAATAAACATTATGGGTTTTTGCAAAGAGTACAATGACCGTACTTCTTCGCAAGCGGGCTCAATCGTCCCGGTAGAAATAACCGTTTTTGAAGACAGGACGTTTTCTTTTGTTACTAAAACACCGCCGGCGACTGATTTATTGAAGAAGGCGATGGGTGTGGAAAAGGGGAGTAGCAGCACCGGCCACCAGAGTGCGGGCACTTTGCCCAGAGCAAAGTTACGCGAAATCGCCCAGGTCAAGGCCAAAGACTTGAGCGCCAATAGTATTGAACAGGCGGAGCGTATCATTGAAGGTACCGCCCGTAGTATGGGAATCAAGGTAGAGTAGAACGATGGTAAAACAGACGAAGAAAACCAAGGAAATCACCCAGCTAGTCGACCGGACAAAAACCTATGCTCCGGAAGAAGCCATCGGGTTGGCCAAGCAAGCGGCCATGGCCCGCTTTGACGAGACTGTCGAGCTTCACCTTCGCATGGGAGTTGACCCCCGGAACGCCACCCAGCAGGTACGCGGCGTAGCCCTGTTACCGCACGGACTGGGCAAGAAAATCAGGATACTCGTTTTTGCCCAGGGCGAGGGTGTAAGAATTGCCGAGGCGGCCGGGGCGGACTACGTCGGTGGGGATGACCTGGTCAAGAAGATTGAGGAGGGATGGCTGGAGTTTGATACTGCCATCGCCACCCCGGAGATGATGGGGAAGGTAGGTAAGCTGGGGAAAATCCTGGGGAGACGCGGGCTTATGCCCAACCCCAAATCCGGCACTGTGGTGGCGGCGTCTGACCTGCCCCGGGTGATTGATGACTCCCGGAAAGGGCGGGTGGAATTCAAACTGGACCGAACGGCTATTATTCATGTGCCATTAGGGAAGGCGAGCTTTGGTGAAGATTTGCTGATGGGTAACCTGACCGCCCTCATTGAGGCGGTGGTGAAGGCCAAGCCCAGCGGCGCCAAGGGTCAGTATGTGAAGACGGCTGTTTTGACGACGTCGATGGGGCCGGGAGTGAAGCTCGACCTGAAGCCGACTCTTTCTCTAAGTTCCAGCTAGAAGCGGTTTACTTTTCAGGGGAAAAACTGGTAAACTAGAGTACAATCGAATACAGTCCGAAGACAGTGGGTGCCGTTATCGGCTTAAATGAAGTGCCTGCCGAGGAGAAATGAATCCAGTCAAGGGTGACCGGATTTTGAAGTCCTTGTGCAGTTGCTCAAGGACTTTTTTATCGGATAATCGGTTATTATTTTGGGAGGTAGGAAGAAATGCCCAAGGAAAAGAAAGTCCAGATAATCGATGAGCTGCAGACGGTTATTGAGGAGTGCAGCACCGGTGTATTGACGGATTACCGCGGGCTGACGACGGCCGAGATCACCGCCTTACGCCGCGCTCTAATGAAATCAGATATTAGGTACCGCGTGGTCAAAAACACGCTGGCCAAATTTGCTGCTGTAAAAGCGGGGAAGAATGAACTGGCCCCCCTTTTTGAGGGACCTGTGGCCATCGCCTTTGGCTACGGAGACGTCGTCGAACCGGCTAAAGCGCTGGTGGAACATGTCCGCGCCGCTAAAATAAGCCTACGTATTACCGGAGGCTTTTTCGGCGACACAGTGCTTACCCCGGCGGAAGTGGAGACACTGGCAAAATTACCGTCTAGAGAGATTTTGCTGGCCCAGGTGCTGGGCGGCATACAGAGTCCCATCGTCATGTTATTAAGCTGTCTGGCGAGTCCCATGCGAGGGTTTATGGGCGTACTACAAGCTAGGATTAATCAATTGGAGGGAGAATAAAATGGCAGAACAGGAAGAAGAAAAAACGACTCAAGAGGTAGCCGAAGAAGTTGTCGAGGTAAAAGAAGCATCGGCAGAAGCGGCTCCGGAGACTACCGAGGTAAAGGAAGAGACCCCGGCCGAGGTGCCCAAAGCGGAGAAGGAAGAGAAACCGGCGAAGAAAGAGAAAGTGAAAGTAGGCCCCGCCATTGCCGGTATCATGGAAACCATTAAGAAAATGACGGTGGTAGAACTGGCGGAACTGGTCAAAGCTCTTGAAGGCGAGTTCGGCGTTAGCGCCGCGGCTCCAGTGGCAGCAGCTCCGGTGGCGGCCGCCGCGGACGCGGCCCCGGAGGAAGAGCAGACCGAGTTCACCGTAATCCTGCAGGAGATAGGTGCGAACAAGATTAATGTCATTAAAGCGGTGCGCGAAGTAACCACTCTGGGTTTGAAAGAATCAAAGGAACTGGTGGAAGGCGCCCCCCAGGCGGTCAAAGAGAGTGTCGGTAAGGAAGAGGCGGCGACGATAAAAGAAAAACTGGAAGCCGCCGGGGCGAAAGCTACCATAAAATAACCGGTTGCTCTCCAGAGAATGGAGGATGGGGGAAAATCCGACCTCTGGCGGGGAGATTGCCAGGTGGCAGAGTCTGTCTGTACAACCGGAGACATAGGTAACACTTTAGACTGGGCACATAGGTAACACTTCTCTCCCCTGTTTAATCAGCAGGGGTGTAATTCTATCGGTTAATTCATTGAGAACACCCAGGGAATAAGAACTGAACCAGATTTCCCAGAGGTGTCCCTCTTGTTGCTTTAGTGCTACCGCTTCCCCCGCAAGGGCTTCCGAAAGGTAGACCAATTCACCCCTCCACCTTATTTCACCGTTATGGCGTACCTGCCTCACGATAACATCACCGTGATACTCTACCTTGGATATCTTGACAGGATAAGGCCTTAAAGATGGGCGATGGTAAGAAGCCGGCGTTTTCTGCCCCAATGCCTCGTGGGGACGCTCAAAATTGTATTCCTGGATAAATTGGTCAAATGCCTTCTGCGGCTCCTTAATATCGCTCCGGGGTGGTTTCGCCACCGCATCTTTTAAGCTCCGATGCATCCGTTCTTGACGACCATTCTGTTCTGGATGCCCCGGCTCTATCCGTTCAGGTTTGATGCCTAGCTTGATAAACCAGACCGTTAACTGCGATAAAGCCCCAAGTCCCACCGAGGCAAAGGGAGCTCCGTTGTCGGTTCTAACTGCCTCCGGTAATCCGTATTCCTTGAAAACTCTTTCAAACCACGGCTTGGCTTCTTCAAAGGTCGGATGGCTCAACCCGCGACAAGATACAATATAACGACTAAAGTTATCGTATATCGTCAGCGGATAACAGAGCCTCCCGTCCCCTGTCCTGAATTGTCCCTTAAAGTCGGCACTCCAGACCGTATTGGGCCGGTGGCACTTGTGGAACGGTTCAGTGTAAGGTGGCGTCTTGCGCTTCCTTCTGCGAGACTTAACCAACCCCTCCCTTTTTAGAATCCCGCTGGCGGTACTGGCGGCTGGCCATCGTTCCTTAGAGTGATGTTCTTCCAGCCAAGCCACTACCTTCTTTGGGCCCCATCTCTGATGCCTCAATTTAGTAGCCACGATCTCCCTCGCTATCTCAAGTGGCGTGGCGTTGGGATGGCTCCCGGGTGTCCTTGATCGCTCTTCCAGACCCGGAGGCCCTTCCGTCGTATAGCGCCCAATCCATTTGTAAATCGTCTTCCGGCTGACTTCGTACATCTTACTCAACTGGCTGATGCTATATTCCTCGCTTAAGTAGTCTCCAATCATTTGTATCTTCTGGTCCATGGTACAGGTCTCCTTCCAGGGCATAGGCAATACCTCCTGCCTATACCTTACCTGTTACCCATGTCCCCGGTTTATTTTGTTACCATTCTACCCGGTTTATACCGTCTGTCCTCCTCTCCGCCTGAAAGGAAGGTGAAGAGATTCCATAGAGAGGGGCATTTGCCCCTCTCTTACTATATTTCCAACCTGGTATTTAAAGCAGAAGGCGAAAGGGTAATCCGGGTGCAGGCTGAAATGGCGGGGTTGAAAACGCGGTCAAAATAACCTATAGTTACCACCAACGGCACTCCGGTAAAGGAGACGGCGGGATATGTTTCAGGATAATATCATACTGATGATTGTGGGCGGTGTTTTTATAGCTATCGGCCTGATGCTGGCCATTTGGGGGAAGCGGGAAGAAAATAACTACTATAACAATCTTTCCACCCGCCCCGGTGATACCCGTGAATTTATGGAGCACTGGCCTTCCCGCCAGCAACCCGGTGCTTTGAAGATAGGCGGTTGGATAACTATCGTTATCGGCGTGGTGACACTACTTACCGGCGGGGTTCTTTTTTTACTGGGTTGATGCCGGGTCGTCCTGGTTGGCTACTCTGCCTGGAGGCTAAGCTGCTGTAGGTCGGCTTCAATTCTGAGGGCATTGGCTTGCAGGCGATTGGAAGGAACCACCCGGCCGTCTCGATAAACGAACCAGCCCGCCTGTTGCCAGTAGGACTTTTCCGTCCAACCGGTAACTCCGGACATGTCCACGTTGACGTACCATATGTTGCTGCCGTCTTTATATAGTTCTGAAATGGCGGTCCAGTTGTCACTGGTCGCCGAGAATTCGGCTAGATAGGTCTTCGCTTCGTAGCTTTCCGCCTGGTTCAGCAGGTGCTCATAAACGGCCAGAACCGCCCGGTCCTCAGAACTGATGAAAGTGGTGGGCGCGGTTTCTTCCGGTTTCTCCGCCGGAAGTTCCGGGGTAGGGAAGGTGCCAAAGTCCTGGCAGCCGGCAGTCATCAGCCCCGTTAGCACCAATAGCGCCGAAGTAAGCACCAGTTTCCGGAGTGTCTTTGACCATTGCTTCATAATTTACCCTACCCAGTATACCACAAATATAAGGATGTCTTGTGCCCGGACGATACGTTTTAAGAAAACAACCTGGCAGGAATGGCCGTTTCTACTGGCTCAGGAGGCGGCAACGGGATCGATATTAAACTATAAAATCCTTCGAGGTCGGTACTGGGTGGCTTCCGCCACGTGATGCGTTTTAATAATGTCAGCATTCTCCAGGTCAGCGATAGTGCGGGCCATCTTGAGAATGCGGTGGAAGGCACGGGCGGAAAGGTGGAGCTGCTTCATGGCCGCTTTGAGCAGTTCCCGGGCTGGTTCCTCCGCTTGGCAAAATTCTCTGACCTCGGCTGGGGTCATTTCGGCGTTGCTGGCCAGCGGAGTGCCGGCGAATCTGTCTCGCTGCCGGGAACGAGCAGTCTGGACCCGGTTCTGAACCGCGGCGGACGGTTCACCAAGCCGGTCATCGGCTAGTTTTTCATAGTTGATATGAGGCACTTCGATGAAAATGTCGACACGGTCGATGAACGGGCCGCTGATGCGATGCTGGTAGCGGGAGACCAGTCCGGGGGAGCAGGTGCACTGCCGGAAAGGATCACCGTGGTAGCCGCAGGGGCAGGGGTTCATGGCGCCCACCAGCATGAAATTGGCCGGAAAAGTTATCCTCCCCTGCGCCCGGCTGATGGTCACCAGTTTGTCTTCCAGCGGCTGCCGCAGCACCTCGAGCAGGGTATGGCCGAATTCCGGAAGCTCGTCGAGGAAGAGGACTCCCCGGTGACTGAGGCTTATTTCTCCCGGTTTCGGCCAGTGTCCGCCACCGACCAGGCCAGCGTTTGAGATGGTGTGGTGAGGGGAACGGAAAGGTCTTTGCCTGACCAGGGGAGTATCGGGAGGGAGTAATCCGCTGACACTGTAGATTTTAGTAACCTCCAGGGCTTCATCGGTCGACATCGGGGGAAGTATGGAAGGTAATGAACGTGCCAGCAGCGTTTTACCGCTTCCCGGAGGGCCACACATGATGATATTATGCCCTCCCGCGGCGGCTACTTCCAGTGCCCGCTTGACGTGTTCCTGGCCTTTGATATAAGCCATATCGGTGGTTAGGGTAGGGAGGGTCATATCCTCCTCGGGTTCACCTGGCTGGTATTCCGGAGCGGGGATTTCTCCGTGAAAGTAGCTAACCAGTTGGGACAGCGAGGCGACGGGAATGATGTCGGCGCCTTCGATTAAGGATGCTTCCCGGGCATCCATTTCAGGGACGATGACGGTATCGATTTTAGCTTTGCCAGCCAGGGCCACCATAGGCAGGATGCCGTGGGTATGGCGCAGGCTGCCGTCCAGAGAAAGTTCCCCCAGGAAGATAGCCTTCGTTCCGTCGGTGTGTAGCTGCTCTGAACTGAGCAGGATGCCGATGGCGATGGGCAGGTCGTAAGAAGGCCCGGCTTTTTTGAGGTCGGCGGGGGCAAGGTTAACCACGATGCGTTTCATCGGGAAGCTAAAGCCCGAGTTCCGGATGGCGGCGCGAACTCTTTCCTTAGCTTCCTGGACGGCGGTATCCGGCAGACCGACGATGGTCAGCGCCGGCAGGCCGCTGGAAATATCGACTTCGACGTCAACGAGGTGTCCCTCGAGTCCGATGACGGCTGCGGTTTTTACCTTGGCTAACATAATTCTCCTGCGAACTATGTTACTGCGAATGGGGCCAGGTGTCAAAGTGGTTCGGGGCGGGCAGCTCCAGGTAGTCCGAAAAAGCCGCCCCAATTTTTTATGCCTGCAGCGGGCTGTGATATAATAGAAGTGAGGTAATTAGAGCTATGCTGGAAAGATTGGAAAGAATAGAAAAGCGTTACCAGGAACTGGACGAACAGATGGTTGTGTCCGGGATGACTACTGACCTGAAGCAACTGCAGTCTCTGGCGCAGGAAAAAGCCAGTATCAGCGACTTGGTGGCCAAATACCGGGAGTACAAAGCTACCGCCCGGTCTATCGAAGAAACGAAGGCGATGCTGACTGACCGGACGGACGAGGAGATGGCGGCCCTGGTCAAACAGGAATTGGAGGACTTGGAGGCGCAACTGGCCCGATTGCAGGAGGCACTGAAACTGGCCCTCTTGCCCAAGGATCCCAATGATGAGAAGGATATTATAATGGAGATACGGGCGGGGGCGGGCGGCGATGAAGCCGGGCTGTTTGCCGCTGATCTCTTCCGTATGTACAGTCGCTATGCGCAGCTGAAAAACTGGGCGACTGACGTTATCAGCCTGAACGGGAGCGGTATCGGGGGATTTAAGGAAATTATTTTCGAAATTAAAGGAAAAGGCGCTTTCAGTCGGCTAAAATACGAAAGAGGCGTTCACCGGGTACAGCGGGTGCCGACCACTGAGTCTTCGGGTAGAATCCACACTTCTACGGCGACGGTAGCCGTCTTACCCAAGGCGGAAGAAGTGGATATAACGATAAGTCCTGATGAGATGAAAATGGATATCTTTCACGCTGGCGGCGCCGGCGGACAAAACGTGAACAAGGTGGCGACGGCGGTCCGCCTTACCCATCTGCCGACTGGGATGGTGGTTGTCTGCCAGGACGAGCGCTCCCAATTGCAAAATAAGATAAAGGCGATTTCCGTGCTGCGCAGTCGTCTCCTGGATATGGAGCGGCGCCAGCAGGAAGAGAAAATAACCTCGGACAGGCGCTCCCAGGTAGGCAGCGGCGACCGGGCGGAAAAAATAAGAACCTATAATTATCCCCAGGACCGTGTTTCTGACCATCGTATTAACTTGACTCTACGGAATCTGCCCCGTATCACGGAAGGGGAACTTGACGAGCTTATCGATGCTATCGCCACCAGCTATCAGGCGAAACAGCTTGAGGAACAGGTGGCGTGACCCGGCAGCAGGCCTTGAGCCAGGGGCGGGAGATATTTCAAGCTAACAACATCGAAGATGCCTTTCTGGAAAGTGAAATCCTGCTCAGGCACGTCTTAAAGCTAAACCGGGCTCAGTTCTATCTCGACATTGAAGACGCACTAAGCCAGGAGCAAGCCGAAGTTTACTGGCATCTTATCGAACGACGCCGGGGCGGCGAGCCGACCGCTTATATCACCGGGCACCGTGAGTTTTACGGGCGCGAATTTTACGTCGATACCAGGGTGCTCATTCCACGACCGGAAAGTGAACTGCTGGTTGAAAAAGCCCTCTGTCTGGCACGAAAAAAGCCGGTAGCCACCGTGGCCGACATCGGTACCGGCTGCGGCGCCATTGCCGTCAGCCTGGCGCTAAACCTGGCGCTGGCCAAAGTGTACGCGACCGATGTCTCCGGGGATGCCCTGGAAGTAGCCGGGATTAACTGCCAGCGGCACGGAGTAGCCGATAAAATATGCCTGCGGCGCGGCGATTTGCTGGAGCCGTTACCCGAACCGGTTGACCTTATCATCGCCAACCTGCCCTACGTTCAAGAATCGACCGTGCTTGAAGACAGCTCCCTGAGTTTCGAACCTTCCCTGGCGCTGGACGGTGGCCCCGCCGGAGTGGAGATAATAAGGCGGCTGTGCCGGCAGGTGAGCGGTAAACTCAACCCCGGGGGGTGTCTGTTGCTGGAGATAGGCCAGGGGCAGCGTGCGGCGGTAAGCCGGTTTCTCGGCGAGTTTTTACCCGACGGTGAAATTGAAATCGACAAGGACCTGGGCGGTATCGAGCGGGTGGTGAGTCTTTGCTTGACGTCTTGAGACATCGGTGCTAGATTAATCAACGGGATTTTCCCGGCATCACCATTTATTCATTTTTGAGCAGGGTATAGAAAGGGATACAGGATGAACATAATCGTTTGCGTGAAACAGGTAATCGACCCGGAAGCGCCTCCGGCCAGTTTCAAGGTTGACGCCGCGACCAACCGGATACTGCCGGCGCCGGGGGTATCACCGGTAATCAGCCCGTTTGATGAGAACGCGGTGGAAGCCGCCCTGAGGATAAAAGATGTTCAGGGCGGGAAAATCACCATTATCAGCCTGGGTGTCAACCTGCTGCGGGAGGTGGTCAAAAAACCACTCTCAATGGGGGCCGATGAGCTGATTTTGCTGGAGGATGAGGCTTTTGCCGGCGGCGACAGCTGGTCGACGGCGAATGCCCTGGCACAGGCAATCCGGAAGGTGGGCGACTACGACCTGATATTATGCGGGCGGCAGGCTTCCGACTGGGATGCCGGGCAGGTGGGGCCGGGTATCGCCGAAATCCTGGGGGTGCCCAGCGTGACGGTGGCCAAAAAAATAGAGGCGGCTGACGGCAAGGCCAGAGTGGAACGGGTGACGGATGACGGCTACGAGGTTATCGAGGTGGCGCTGCCGGCCCTGGTGACGGTGAGTAACGAGCTCGGGGAAGCGCGCTATCCGACAATAAAGGGTATCATGGGGGCCAAAAGAGTCGAGCCTGTGGTCTGGAAGGCGGCGGATATCGGTCTTGAGGCGGCGCAGGCAGGGGCGGCGGGCAGGCGGGTACGTTTGGACAAGCTCTTCCAGCCGGTACACGAGGGTAAGTGCGAGATGGTCGAGGGGGAGAGTCCGGAGGAATCGGGGGTCAAACTGGCTTTGAAGTTACGGGCGACAAAATTACTGTAAAAAAAATTTCCGGGAAACAATTCGTAGCTGGTTAGCTTTGAGTTGATTTTCGAGTTATGTTAATAAGGGGGTTTTTCCGATGGGTGAACATAAGGGAGTCATGGTGCTGGCGGAGGCAAGGGAGGGGAATCTGGCGGCGATTACCGCCGAGCTGCTGGGATGCGGCCGGAGGCTGGCGGATGACCTGGGCGAGGAATTGAGCGCGGTTCTTATGGGCGACGGGGCGGGCGTTCCGGCGGGGGAGGTTATTGCCGCCGGAGCCGACAGGGTGTATACCGTCGAGGACGGACGGCTGACCGACTACCAGCCGGATGCCTACGTGGCGGTGATTGAGAAAATAGTCAAGGCGGCGCCGCCGCAGGTATTGCTGCTGGGGCAGACGACTATCGGCAGTGACCTGGCGCCGAGGCTGGCTTTTCGACTGGAAACTTCGGCGGTGCTTGACTGCGTGGAGCTTGAGATTGACGGGGAGTCGAAACGGCTGCTGCAGACGAAACCGGTTTACGGGGGTAACGCCCGGGCGGTTTTTTCGACCGAGTCTTTTCCACAGATCGCCACGGTGAGGGCGAAGGTAATGTCGCCACTGGAGCCGGACGGCTCACGGGTGGGAGAGGTTATTGCCTTCGAGGCGGGGATTGTTGAGGGGGATATCAGGTCGAAAAGGCTGGAAACGGTGCCCCAGGAGGTGGCGGGGGTGAGGCTGGAGGACGCCGGGGTGGTGGTCAGCGGGGGACGAGGCATCGGCAGCGGGGAGGGATTCAAGCAGCTGGAGGCGCTGGCGGAGATGCTGAAGGGGGCGGTGGGGGCGACGCGGGCGTCGGTGGATAACGGCTGGGCGCAGGACGGGATGCAGGTGGGGCTGACCGGAAAAATAGTCGCCCCGGAACTTTACATCGCGGTGGCTCTGTCAGGGGCGAGCCAGCACATGTCCGGCTGTACCGGGAGCAAGAACATCGTGGCGATAAACAAGGACGCGGAGGCGAATATCTTCCGGGAGGCGCGTTACGGGGTGGTGGGAGACTGGAAGAGGGTGTTTCCGGCGTTTGCCGGGAAAGTGAAGGAACTGCTGGCGGAGTGAGGGGGTTGGGTGGGGTTC